>JBPYFA010000393.1:0-5925 GCA_051986585.1 Vicinamibacterales bacterium
CACAAGGTCACTTCCGCTCGACGATCGAGCACCCGCTGCCATAACGACAATGACGGGATGAGGATTCGAGGTGGACGCAGCTTGATGAAGAACAGCGCTGCGGCGAGGCCGCAGGCGCCGATGACGATCAACCAGGCGGGCAGCGCCGACAAGGCCCCGAACGTCATGCGAGAAATCGCCCCTGACGGAAGGTCCGCAGTATGACGTCCTCGAACGGACGTTCGGCCTCAGCCTTGACGTAACCGATATCGTAGCGGCCACAGAACCGCTCGAGCGCCTGGGCATGTGTGTCGGCCGCCTTGACGTACGCCGCGGCCAGCCGCGGGGTTACCTCGATCTCCCGGACATCGCCGGTCTCCGAATCGACAAAGCGAACGGTGCCAAAGACACCGGGATCGCGATCGTGCGCGGAAGTCACCTGGACGGCAAACACGTCATGCCCAAGTGTCCGCAGGATTTTGAGCCCCGCCTGCGGTCCGGTCATGTCGGACGAGGGATCGCCGCCCGGCAATCGGCTCTCGGATGAACCTGCTTCGAGGAAATCAGAAATGATGACCACGAGTCCGAGCTGTCGCGGCCGCGATGCGAAGGCCTTGCAGGCGGCGCGAAGATCGGTCGGTCCGGACGCCTCCAGCTGTTCGAGCGCTTCGAACACTCGGAAGATCCGTCCCTTGCCTCGTCCGGGCGACGACTCGTGTCGAAGATCGCTTCCGAAGGGTAAGATCGTGAGCCGATCGAGGTGCGCGAGTCCGACGTAACACAAGGCGGCGGCGATCCGCCTCGCCATGTCGAACTTGAGCGGCTCCGCCATCGACCGGCTTACGTCCAGCATGAGATAAATCGAAAGGTCTCGCTCTTCATCGAAAAGTCGCAGCAGCAGCCGGTTCAAGCGCTGATAGGCCTTCCAATCGATGTGACGGTAATCGTCGCCGGCGGCATACGGCCGGTGATCGGCGAACTCCAGGCCACGGCCGCGCTTGGGCGACAGCCTGTCCGCACGGTTCTGCCCCGCCAGCGCCCGCTTGGAGACCACGTGCAGGTACTCGAGCTTTTTGAGAAAGTCGTTTTCAAAGCGGAGGGGCATGGGAACGTTACCGACGTGCACTGTCACGCTGCATTCATGGTCTTCGAGACAACAGGAGAAAGGAGAAGGGAGAATTTTGATTCTCTAAAAAGTGTTTCTCCTTTCTCTTTTCTCCTGTTGTCTCTTTTCGTCTGGCTGTCGTTGATTGTGATCGCTATTCGGTTGCGACACTACCAACCAATTCGTTGACGATCGAGTCCGTGTTGACCTCGTCCGCCTCCCCTTCGAAGTTCAGCAGGATTCGATGCCGGAGCGCGGGCAGCGCTGCCGCGCGGATATCATCGATCGAAACAAAGGCTTGACCGCGATTGATCGCATGAATCTTGCCGGCGAGTACGAGCGCTTGCGCCGCACGCGGGCTGGCACCGTAGCGCACGTATCTGGTCACCATGGGCGTGGCGTACGGCGAACCTGGATGCGATCCCAGCGTAAGACGAATCGCATACGCTTGAACCGGCTTCGCGATTGGCACCGCGCGCGCGACACGGCGCATCTCGAGAATCTCCGGTCCATCGACGACGCGCGAGACCGGCCGATCCGTCACGCTGGTTGTGCGCTCCAGGATCTCGTGCATCGCCGCTTCGCCGGGATAGGAAACCTTCAACTTGAAGAAGAACCGATCAAGTTGCGCTTCCGGCAGCGGGTAGGTCCCTTCCATCTCGATCGGATTCTGCGTCGCCATCACGAGAAACGGCTGCTCGAGCGGGTAGGTCGTCTTGCCGACCGAGACGCTGACATCCTGCATCGCTTCGAGCAGCGCCGACTGCGTCTTCGGCGTCGCGCGGTTGATCTCGTCGGCGAGGACCACGTTGGCGAAGATCGGTCCCGGCTGAAACTCGAAGAACGTCCCGCCGTGCGAGTGCTCCTGCACGATATTGGTGCCGACAATGTCGGCGGGCATCAGGTCGGGAGTGAATTGAATGCGCGAGAACTTCAGGTGAAGCGCATCGGCCAAGGTATGGACCAGGCTGGTTTTGCCCACGCCCGGTATCCCTTCGAGCAGGACGTGGCCGCCGGCAAGCAGGCTCGTCACCGTGCCGTTGACGATGTCGTCGTGGCCGACGATGCGCTGCGCCACCTCCTGGGTGATGCGGCTGAAACGGTCTCGGAATTGATCGATGGATTGGGCGACAGCGGTAACAGTCATTGTTTGCGGGTGAAATACGTCTGCAGGCCAGCGCGCCGCGACTCGGGCACCGTCGGTGGCGCCACTGCACGACTGCCGTCCGACTGGCCGGCGGCGCTGTGCGTGAAAGCGGTGGCCGCGCTTCCATGCTCCGTCTTCCGTCGCTCGTCGCTGTGCACGTCGCCGCTGACATCGTCTTCGTGCGCTTCGACCACTTCGTGGCGAAGCGCCGCGGCGATGTCCGGCATCGTGCCGCCGCCATTGGGCGACCCCGACGAACCACCGGCGCCTACACCGGGAGGGGCATCGGTCTGAGCCGAGTCCTGCTTTGAGATCGCGATCATACCGATGCCGACGATCGCGCTGGTATCGCGCATCGATTGGGAAGGCCCGGCCAGATCGACGCCGCCGTTGGGCTGTTGCGTCTCATCACTCTTCTCAAAGCCGGCGGAATCCATTTCGGAATCCGGTTCGGACAGTTTCTTGGCGAGCTGATCCAGTGCGTCCTTCACGTCCGAGGACTTCGTCATGTCCGCATCGTGCCCGGCCCGATCGGCAAGATCCTTCATCGCCGCCTTGTCGTCGAGCTTCGCGGCGTTGGCCGCGAGCGCCCGCGCCAGCGCAGCAAGCGCTTTCGGATCCTTGATCGACTGAAGGTTTTTCAGCGTATTGAGCAGAGCGGCATCCGCGGGATTGGATGGCAGCGTGCCGTTCTCGATCGCCGCCAGCAAATCCTCGAGATCCTGCGGCAGTTCGGCGGGCAGTCCTTCAACCGCGACCGGAGCCACCTTGTGGGCCGCCGGCGCAAGCGCCGTGTCGGGACGCGGGCTGCTGGCACGTGGGCGCTGTGGAAAGACGAAGGCGAGCACAACGGCCGCCGCGATCATGACGGCGGTCGCAACCCGGGCCCGTGGTGCGCGGACTGGCGGATAGTGCTCGGCGAAGTCGATTGATTCGAGCCGCGCCGCCGCGTGTTCCAGATGAAATTCCGCCCAGGGGTCGCTCGTGCCACTGGTCGCAAACCAGGCGGCGCTTCGGAGTTCGCCACCGAGGTGCACTTCCTCGTCGATGGCCGACGCTGCCTGATCCGACACACGATCGACGCGGCGACGAACGAACGCAACCACCGCCCAGATCAGACACGCCGCCGCGAGCACGCTCAAAGGAATGATCGGCGAGCCGTGCACCCAACGCACGGCGATCGCGAGCAGGAGGACAGCCGCCGCCGTCACCGGCGCAATTCGCCAGAGCAGCCGGCTGGTATCCCGGGCCCGACGCTGGCGCACCGCTGCCATCACGGCCGACAGCACGCGCTGTTCAGTTCGACTCAGAGGCGTCCCCCAACAGGTTCATCGATATCTATTCTATCTGCGGATCTTCTTCCGCCTGAAGGGACTTAGGGCAAGCCCGGCCGGCGGAGTTCCAGAGTATATGGCAAGGTGTGCCTAATCGACGTTTTTCACTTTCACGCCGAGACGACCCGACGGCTTTCCGTCGAAGAAGCGAAGAGTCGATGAATCGAAGGAAGCCGGGGACCAAACCGAGGTCCGGTGGTGCGAATCGTAGCAGCTGATGATGATTGACCATCCATCAGCCGGCGGCCCGCCAGCCACAGATCTATTCGTCTTCGAGCCTTCGAAACTTCGAATCTTCGACGTATCACCGTCGGTGCGTTTCAACGTCGCTGTGAGCCAACCCCGGCTGTGGATGGTCGCTGTGGCTTCGGCGCGGCGTACGGCAGCGTGTCCGGCAACACACGAATGCCGGTCGTTTCCTTGAAGGCGTATTTGCCGCCGCTCGGGAAACTCAGCTCGATAAAAAACGCCGTCCATCCCTTTGCGGCCGGCTGCACTTTGGCAACCCACGTGTTGGGGCCGCTCGGCGTCAGCGGCGTGCTCGTATACGCGTTGCCGATCTTGTCCTGACGGAAGTTGCGCGCGTCGGGATTCGTCGCCTGCCACATCACGACACTATCGGGCCGATCTTTCGCGATGACCTTGATCGATCCGTCACGCTCGAAGGTCCACTTGATTTGCGGCCGCGCCGTGTTCTTGACGATCATCGCGTAGAAGGTCTGCAGATTTTCCTGCGCGTCGGTCTTCTCGAGCGAGTGCGATGCGTTCGGCTCGTAACGCAAGTGTTTCTCGCCGCGCAGATCGTCGAAGTAGAACTGTGATGAATCGGGCAGGAAAAACTGATCGCCCGATGCGTTGACCAGATACTTCGGCATCGTCAGCCGATCGCGATATTCATACGGCTCCTCGATCTTCATCAGCGCCCGAAACTGCGGCGTGCCCATCCAGTCCATGATGCCCTGCTCGGTGTAGTCCTTGACCGCCTCCGACCAGGCGCCATACGCCCGGTAGTGATGCACAAACGAGGACTCGACATTCAACATGTCGATGACGGCCGGCGCGATCGCGATCACGCGCTGATCGACGGCAGCGGTCGTCCAGGTCGTCCACCCGCGCTTGGACGCGCCGGACACGACGAACCGGCTGACCCGGCTTCCGCCGCCTTCGGGCGTGCCGGCGAATGCGGTGATGGCATCCATCGCCCGCACGGCGCTTTTGGTCATCGGCAGCCGCGCCGGCCACTTCTCGTCGCCGGTGTGCAGATACTTGTTCCACGTGTAGGCGATGAAGTCGTCTTCCGAGCGCGGTTTTCGCTGCGGATCGTCGGTGAAGATCACCGGCTGATTCGGCACCATGCGCAGTTCGGCGGTGACGGTGCCGGTCGCCTGTGCAGCTTCAACGAGCCATGGCGGAGGTTGCGTCGGAGCTGGACGATCAAGCGCGCCACCCGTGATGAACAGAAGGCCGATGTCGCTGGTCACCTTCTCCGGACGGATCACGGTCAGCCAGTGCTTCCACAACGGCCGCTGGACTTCCTGCTCGGTCAGCCATTTCTGGGACGTCATTTCCAGGAGCGTCGCCTTCATTCCTTCGGGTGCCGGCAATTCGCCCACAGGCTTCCAGCTGAAGTTCGGATCGGGAGCCGCGACGTAGCGATCGAGCGCGGTGAGTGATGTATGCGCGCGCGCCGATGGTTGCTGCAATGCAGCGCGCGTTGGGCGAGGGAAAAGCACCAGCGTTATAGCGAGCGACAAGCCAACACTGGTCGTGATCATCCTGCGCACATCACCCTCCAAACCAAGAACTCGGCGGGAAAACATTCCCGTCGAGCTAATCTACACCGCCTTCGATCCGGACCGCGCGATTGATCTGCGCTGTCACTGAGTTTTCGCCCAGTATTTGCACGCAGATTCCTTGACTCCAACGCTACACGGCTGTAGCCTCCCCCGGTGGCATTCGGGCCACTCCCCTGGGAGGGGGGCACCATGCAACACCTTCGGATGCGCCGCATCCTTCAGTGCGGCGTCTTGTGCGCGCTTTCTACATTCGTCTTCGTTCAAACCGCTTCAGCGCAGTTCGATCGCGGCCAGATCTCCGGCCGCGTCAAGGACGCGCAGGGGGCGGTCGTGCCGGGTGTCACCGTCACGGTGACGAACCAGCAAACCCAATCGAGCTCTACCACGGTCACCGACGGAACCGGGTTCTACACGTTTCCAAACCTGCCCGCCGGCAAGTACAACGTGACGGCGGAGCTGCAGGGCTTCAAGAAGGCACTCCGAGAGAATGTGCAGCTCGACGCCGCGGGCTCGCTGGCTCTCGACTTCGGCCTCGAGACCGGTGCGCTCACCGAGGCGGTCACG
>JBPYFA010000394.1:0-11482 GCA_051986585.1 Vicinamibacterales bacterium
GACGGCGCGTGGTTCCGGAATGCAGCGTATCCCTATCTCAACACGATCACGTGCGCGGGACATTCAACCATCGGGACTGGCACGTTTCCCTATCAGCACGGCATGTTCCTGAACACCTGGTACGACCGCAAGACTGGCAAGACCACCGAGTGCACCGACGACCCGAAGAAGCAGGAGATCAATTACAGCGGTTTGACGGGGCTCGGTGACAGCGGCGAACGGATAAAGATGCCCACGCTTGCCGACTACGTGCGCCGTCAGCACGGACATGTGGTCACGCTCTCGATGAAAGCACGATCGGCGATCGGTCTCGCCGGCCACGGCGGTGATATCGTGCTCTGGTTCGACACGCGTGGCGGCTGGCAGACTTCCACCGCTTTCACGCCCAAGCCAACACCGTTCATTCAGCAATACACCAACGAGAACCGGGTCGTATCCGCCTACGGGAAGACCTGGGAGCGGCTGTACGATGCCGCCGCGTACCTGGGCAAAGACGATGACCCGGCGGAACGGGCACCGAACGGCTGGACCCGTACGTTTCCGCATGTGATTGGTTCGAAGTCCGGGAAACCCGACGGAGAATTCTTCGGGCACTGGATGGGATCGCCTTTCTCCGACGAGTATCTCGGAAGACTCGCCGCCGCCACCGCCGACCAACTGCATCTCGGCACAGGATCGCGGGTCGATTTTCTGGGTGTCAGCTTCTCGGCCCTCGATCTGGTCGGCCATGCATTTGGTCCGGACAGCCACGAAGTCCAGGATGTCATTGCCCGGCTCGACGTCACGATCGGCGCCCTGCTCGATCACTTGGACAAAACGGTGGGCGCCGGGAAGTACGTGGTGGCGTTCACCGCCGACCACGGCGTCGGCCGCATCCCTGAGGCCGGTGGGGTCGGTGGCCGCGAAACCAATGCAGAAACCACCGCCACCATCGACAAGGCATTCGCACAGTTTCTCGGCCCTGGAAAGTACGTGGCCAATGCCGCATACACCGACATCTACCTGGTGAAGCCGGCGCTCCAACGGATGAAGAAGGATCCCGCCGTCCGGACTGCAGTCCTGAACGCTTTGAAGGGCATGGAAGGCATCGCGCAGGCCTACACCGCCGACGAGATCCTCGCGCCGGGCGCCCGCACTGGATCGGACCCGATTAAACGGGCGGCGGCGCTCAACTACTACCCAGGCCGGAGCGGCGACCTCATCATCGTGCCGCGCGAGAACTGGATCCTGTCGACCAGCGCGACCACCCACGGCACGCTCTATCCGTACGACCAGCACGTGCCGATCATCTTGTATGGAGCCGGCGTGAAGAAGGGCAGGTACGAAGGTGCCGCAACGCCGGCCGACATCGCGCCCTCGCTCGGCGCGCTGGCGGGTATTCCGTTCCGCACGACCGACGGACACGAACGCAGCGAAGCCTTCGCAACCGCAGTGTCCACACGGTAAAATGTCGGCGGCGCCTGCCGTCATCGATCAGCCCGCGAGATCCACGGAGTTCTGTCATGCACGCTCGTATTCGAGCGGTCGCCGCAGTTGCGATCGCGATCTGTCTGTGTGCGATCTGGCGGCTGACGCCACCGGTATACGGTCAAGTGAACGAAGCGGGGCGCGGCCGGACGATCATCGGTGCGCAATCGGTCGCCGATCGCCGCGCCTGGACGGCCCGCATCGACGGCATGCTGCGCAGCGGCGAGCTGCGGATCCGGCAAACCCACGACGACGAGATGATCCCCGGCCGCACCCACGAGCGCGCGGATCAGTACTATCGCGGCGTCCGCGTCTTCGGTGCCGACGTCACGCGTCAGCTGCGGGGGGGCGTGACGGAATCGATCTTTGGCACCATCTATCAAGGGATCGACATCGATCCGTCTCCAACCATTGATGAAGACCACGCACGGGAGCTGCTGCTATCGCGGCTGAGCGGCAGCGTCAATCCCAACGTCCGCGGCGAACTCGTAGTGCTCCCACTCGACGCCGGCGGTTACGCGCTCACCTGGCGCTTCCGCATCGTGCAACGGGCCGATACCAGGCAGTACTTCGTCAGCGCGCAGAACGGACAAACGGTGCTCGATTTCAGCGATCGGAAGTCGCAGGCCGCGGTGGGCCGCGCCCTCGGCGTGCTGGGTGACACCAAGAAGATCAGCGTTCGTGCCGCCTCGGGACAATTTCAATCCCGCGACGACCTGCGGCCCCCGACGATCGAGACCTACGACATGAAGGGAGACCCCGCACGCACGGATCGTTTCCTCGACGGGTTCATCAACCTGTCGTCGAACGATCTCGGAACCGATTCGGATAACGACTGGACCGATGTTGCGATCGGTGACGCCCACATCTATGCCGGCTACACCTATGACTACTATTTCAAGCGCTTCGGCCGCAAAGGGCTGAACAATGCCGACATCAGAATGCAGAATCTCGTGCATCCAGTGCATCGATCGGATTTTCAACTCTACATCGATGACTTTCCTGACTACTTCGTCAACGCCTTCTATGACGGCGGTGGGGTGATGGTGTACGGCGAGGGGCTGCCGCCAAACGTCACGCTCGCCGGTCAAACGTGGGACTACGTGGCCGGCGCGATTGACGTCGTCGCGCACGAGCTCTCGCATGGCGTGACCGAATACACGTCGAACCTGATCTACCGGAATGAATCAGGCGCGTTGAACGAGTCGTTCTCCGACATGATGGGAACGAGCGTCGAATTCTTCTACCAGCCGCCGGGCAACGGCCCGCTCAAGGCCGACTATCTGATGGGGGAAGACGTGATCCGGCCGGGCGGCCTGCGCTCGATGTCGGATCCCGCGTCGTTTGGAGATCCCGATCACTATTCACAACGGTTCCTCGGATCGGCGGACAACGGTGGCGTGCACATCAACTCGGCCATTCCCAACCAGATGTACTACCTGGCGATTGAAGGCGGCACCAATCGAACGTCGGGAGTGAGCGTGCAGGGTGTGGGCGGTGCCAACCGCGAGCAGATCGAAAAGGTGATCTATCGAGCGTTCACCCAGCTGATGCCGGCCAACGCTTCGTTCTCGGTGGCTCGCGCCGCGACGATTCAAGCCGCCCGTGACCTTTACGGCTCGAACAGCGCAGCCGAACGCGCCATCACGCAAGCCTGGACCGCCGTGGGGGTGAACTGATGGGGGGTCGCACGACGATCGTGAGCGCGATGGCGGCTGCCTGGCTGGTTGCCCTGCCCGCCACCGCGCAAACAGGATCCGCCGGCACGAGCCGATTGACGATCGGGGCCAGCGGCGGCATCCAGCAGGCGGCGGAAGATATTTCCGACCATTTCAGCTTTCCTAAAAACGTCGAGACCGAAACGGTGGACGTCAAGTATCCAATGAAGACGCTCGGGCTCATCGACCTCGCGGCGGGCTACCGAGTGTGGAAGAACGTCGGCGTAGGCGTCGCCGTCTCGGTCACGAGCGGGAAGGGGGACGCTGAGGTAACCGCGAGCGTGCCGCATCCCTTTTTTTTCAACCAGCCGCGGACCGTCACTGGAACCGAGAGCGGTATCACGCACAGCGAGACCGGCGTGCATCTTCAGCTGCAATATCTCGTGCCTGCGACCGGCCGGTTGCACTTCGTGCTCGAAGGCGGTCCGTCATGGGTCAATGTCGATCACGAAGTGGTCACCGACGTCACCGTCACCGAGTCGTATCCGTTCGACACGGCAGCGTTTGGCGGCGCGGTCACGAAATCGACGACCGGTTCAGCCATCGGCTTCAACGCCGGCGTCGACGTGACCTGGATGTTCGTGGAGTCGGTTGGTGTCGGCGGCCTGGTTCGTTACACACGGGCGGACGTCGATCTGAAAGCCGCGGAGGGACGCACGCTCACGATCAAGGCAGGCGGCCTGCAAGCGGGCGTCGGCATCCGCGTCACATTCTGAATTGGTGAAGTCGGAATTGGTGAATTGCCCGTGACCGCATTTGCCAACGCCGTGCTGCGCGTCGTTCGTCGCATTCCCGTCGGCAAGGTGGCCACCTACGGCGACGTCGCTGAAGCGGCTGGACGGCCCGGAGCCGCCCGCGCGGTCGGCAACATCATGCGCGACTGCCGCGAGCGCGACGTCCCCTGCCACCGCGTCATAGCCGCCGACGGAAAGCTCGGAGGATTTGGCGGCAACCTCGAGCTCAAGCGAGGGCTCCTCCGCGCCGAAGGGCTGGCGGTTGGCCGATCGAGCGTCCGAAATTTCACCGAACACCGGGCACGGCTGGCAATGAAGGCCCAGTCAACCCATACTCGTCGTCGCCGTCCAACGAAACATAAGGCCCGCAAACTCCGTTAACTCTGGGGTGTCTTTCGAATTTCACGCACTTTCAGGGCCTGCCGTGAGCGAGCGGGAGTTTTGCACGAGTCGAACAGCCTACCGTGAGCGAGCTGGAGATTTACGCGAGTCGAACGGCAACGTGGACCTGGCATGGCTACGTCTAAGGTAACAGAGCATCCGTCGGCGCGGCAGGCCGCTAACTCCATGCACGCCGAGGAGATGGCGCTCGTAGAGCGGTGCCGGCAAGGGGATCTCGCCGCTTTCGAGGAGCTCTACCGCGTCCACGCGGGGCGGCTGTTCAGCGTGGCGTGCCGCATGGTTGGAAACCCGGCCGACGCGGAAGATCTGCTTCAGGAAATCTTCCTCTCGGCGCACCGGAAGCTGGAGAGCTTTCGCGGGGAATCGGCGCTCGGCACCTGGTTGTATCGATTGGCGACGAATCACTGCCTCGATTACCTGCGCAGCCGTGCTGCCCGGACCAACCAGCTGACCGACGCGCTCGACGACGAGGTCGGTTCGTTCGAGCCTGGACGGAAGGGGTTAGCCGAGCAGACGATTACAAAAATGGATTTGGAACGCGCGCTCGCGCAACTGCCGGATGGGTGCCGCGCCGCGTTCGTCTTGCACGATATCGAGGGACTGGAACATCGGGAAGTCGCCGAAGCGCTTGGGATCGCGGAAGGCACATCGAAATCTCAAGTGCACAAGGCACGGCTTCGGCTACGCTCGGTCCTGTTGAACGAACGGGGTTGACGCGGCGGACGGCAGGCATGTAGCGCCGGGTGTGCAGCGCGGCGTTGGCGGGAACGAAGATGCATACGGCATATCTGGAATCGATTCACGAACTCGTCGACGGCACGATCGCGGGGATTCGTCGCGCCGAACTCGAGCGCCATCTGGCGACGTGTGCGGAATGCCGAACGCTTCTGGCCGACCTGCAGGCGATTCGCGACACCACCAACACGCTCGAGCCGCTCGAGCCGCGCGACGGTGTCTGGCTGCAGATCGCCGGGCGGCTGCGTCAGGAAGGCCGAGTGCAGGCGCCGCCGGTGCCACAACCCTCGCGCACTCCGCGCTTCGCGATTCTCGCAATCGCCGCGTCGCTGGTGCTGGCGATCGGCGTGGCGATCGGCCTGCTGGTCACGCAATACCGTGTCCCGAACAAGCCCGCGGCCGCGCCGATCGTCGCGCAGGCGCCGGGCAACCCGAGCCAGGACGTTGCCGTCGAAAGTGTGGAGGCGGAGTTCCGATTGGCCGAGCAGCATTACCAGAACGCGATCGCCAAGCTCGAACAGGCGGCGCGGCTCGATCAGGCAGCCTCGGGTCGCGATCAGAACACGCTGGATCCGCAGACCGCGGCGATGCTGCAGAAGAACCTGCAGGTGATCGATCAGGCGATCTCAGAGAGCCGGGCGGCACTCCAGTCGGAGCCGCTGAGCGCATCGGCGCGCGACAGCCTGTTCGACGCGCTGAAGCGCAAGGTCGCGCTGCTGCAGGACACGATTGCGTTGATGAACGAGATGCGCAAGGGCAATTCCGCCGGCGCGGCGCAAATTGTGGAAGGTTTGGATAAATCATAGGGCGCTTTTCGCCTGAAGGTGCTTCCGCTTAAAGGTGCTTCCGCCTGAAGGCGGAAGCTACAAGAGATATGAAACAGCTTGTCGTTACGTGCCTCACGCTCATCGCTCTTGCCGCACCGGCGTCGCCGGCGCGAGCGCAGGAAGTATCCGAGCGGCTCCGCCTCGTCCTCAACGACCGCGTCGAGATGCTGCGCACGGCGCGCTATCAGCAGGGGCGCGAGGAACAGACCGACCGGCAGACCAAGACGGTCAAGATCGGCACCGACGGCGAGCTCTCGCTATCGAACATCTCCGGCGACATCGTCGTGACCCGTGGCAACGGTGGGGACGCGACGATTGAGATCGTGAAGGTCGCACGCGCCCGAACGGCGGACGAGGCGCGCGAGCTGCTTGGCCTCGTCAACGTCACCGTCACCGAACGCGCCGGTCGTGCTGAAGTGCGGACCGTTTATCCTCAGGGCGACGACATGCGGCGCAACAACCGCCGCAACGTCAACGTCTCGGTCAACTACACGGTCAGCGCTCCTGCGGGCACACGTCTCACGGTCAACTCGATCTCCGGTTCCATCCGCGTTGCGGACATCAAGGGCGACGTCTCGGCCAACTCGATCAGCGGAACGGTGCGGGTCGCCAACGGTGGCAGGATAGCGGCGGCGAAATCAGTCTCCGGCGACGTCGAAATCCTCGACACCCAGACCGACGGCGCGATCGAAGTGCAGAGCATCAGCGGTGGGGTCACGCTGCGCAAGGTTTCGGCCCGGCGGATTGACGTCGGCAGCGTCAGCGGCGGGGTCACCGTGCAGGACACGCAGTGCGATCGCGTCGAAGCGCACTCGGTCAGCGGCAGCGTCGAGTTCGGCGGACCCCTGGCCAAAGGCGGTCGCTACGAACTGAATTCTCATTCGGGCGACGTCCGCGTCGTCCTCTCGGGCGCGACCGGTTTCGAGCTCGAGGCCAACACCTTCAGCGGCACCATCCATTCCGATTTACCCTTGAAGATTCAGGGCAACGACGATCGGACCCGGCGTAAGTCGATTCAAGGCGTATTCGGGGACGGAAGTGCGGTCCTCAGCGTGACGACGTTTTCAGGAAACGTCACGATTACCCGGCGATAGCGTAGCCCTACGCACCTGTCCTGATCCAAGACAAAAGACGCGGGTTTTAAAAGCTGGCCGACCAAAGGTCAGGAGGGTCTGACCCCATGTAGCCAGGGGTCTGACCCCGGGGGGGACCGGTACATGGGGTCAGAGACCCCCGCGTACATTGGGTAGGGGGATTGGATGGCACCCTCCTTGCTCAGCCATTGGCTGACTGGTGTTGGTCTCTTATAATGCCGAAGAGGTACAAAGCGCGGCCCGTCGCGGCTGTGGGCCGTCGCGATCAACGCGTTGCGATGGAGAATGTCGTATGAGAAATCAATGGGTTCTGGTGGGAATCCTGGCGGGTTCGCTCATGGCCGCCCCAGCCCTGGCGCAGCACAAGACGCCGAACGATCAGCCGGCAACCGCGGCTGCTCCGACAGTGCCAACCGGCGAGTTGGTGTTGGGGACGATGACGCTGCCCAAGGCCACGACCGCCGATGGCAAGCCGCTTCCTGCGGGCACGTATCAGGTGAAGCTCACGGCACAGGAAGCCAAGCCCGACGCGAAGGGCGCCACCGCGAGCACCGAACGCTGGGTCGAATTCCTGCAGAAGGGCACCGTGAAGGGACGTGAAGTCGTGATCATCGTGCCGCAGGCCGAGATCAAGAACGTCGTGAAAGACACGGCTCCTGCACCTAACGGTCCGCCGAAGGTGCAGACGCTCAAGGGCAACGAGTACATGCGGGCGTGGTTCAACAAGGGTGGAAACCACTACCTCATTCACTTCCCCATTGGGGCGTGAAGGGGTAGACCACGGCAAAAGGTAAAAGGCAAAAGCCTTTTGCCTTTTGCCTTCTAAATCGCCATCACATCGAATTGCTCGTGATGGAGGTGGCTGTCGGGCTTGACGGTCACCGATTTCCCGAGCGTCTGCTGCAGGTCGCGTAGAACCGCGCTCTCCTCCTCTTTCAACGCGCGAGCGATATCGGGATTGACGCGCAGGATCACGCCTTGCCCTTCGATCTCGGCCCCGATCTTTTTCATCTCGGTCAGAATCTCGTAGCAAATCGTCGACGCGGACTTGATCGATCCCGAGCCCGAACAGTACGGACACGGATCGGTGAGCTGGCGCTCGATGCTCTGCTTGACGCGCTTACGCGTGACGATGACGAGCCCGAAGTCGGAGACCTGGAGGGCCTTCGACGGCGATCGGTCCTTTCGTAGTTCCTTCTCGACCTCTTGAAAGACCTTCTGCCGGTTCTTCTTCTCCTCCATGTCGATCAAGTCGAGCACGATGATGCCGCCCAGGTCGCGAAGACGGATTTGCCGCACGATCTCCTTGACCGCCTCGAGGTTCGTCTTGACGATCGTGTCTTCCAGCCGTCCCGTGCGTTTGCCGACATAACGACCAGTATTGACGTCGATGGCCACTAGCGCCTCGGTCTGATTGATGACCAGGTAGCCTCCAGATTTCAGCCAGACCTTACTCCGCAGCGCCTTGTCGATCTCCGCCTGGACGCCATACTCCTCGAAGATCGGAAACTCTTTGGTATAGAGCTTCACGCGCGAGAGCAGGTTCGGCATGATGCGCTCCACCAGGGTGACGATTCGCCGATGCTCCTGCTCGTTGTCGATGCGAATCGCGCTGTAGTCCTCGGTCAGCAGATCGCGCAAAAGCTTGGTGACGAGGCTCTGCTCCTGGAACAGCACGGCCGGCGGCCGTCGCGCCTCCATCTTCTGGCGAATCTCCGTCCAGACCTGATGGAAATAGGTGAGGTCGCTGACGATGTCGTCTTTCGAGCGTCCTCCGGCGGCGGTCCTGATGATGACCCCGCCGGTAAAGCCGTGCTCCTCGCGGAACTCGCGGACGATGCCGCGAAGGCGGGAGCGCTCCTCGCGCGAATCGATTTTGCGGGAGACGCCGACGTGGTCGACGGTCGGCATGAACACCAGGAAACGCCCCGGCATGGTCACGTGAGACGTCAGCCTGGCGCCCTTGGTGCCGAGCGGCTCCTTGACCACCTGAACCAGCACCTCCTGCCCTTCCTTGAGGAGGTCTTCGATCTTGGGCTGCGGACGATCGTCACGTGCCTGCGCGCGCGAGTCGCCGCGGGAGGAGGCCCGCCGTTCGACACCAAGACCGTTGGCGGCTGGTGGTGCGGGCGACTCGCCGGCATGCCCGAGGGGCGGTCCGTCGCTGCCAGGCTCGGCCACGGCAGCCATCGCCGGCTCCTCGTCGTCACCCGACTCGAGCCGGTCGAATTCTTCGACGGTGTTTACGACTTCGGAAACGTAGAGAAACGCGTCGCGCTCGAGACCGATGTCAACAAACGAGGACTGCATGCCGGGCAGCACCTTCGATACCCGGCCCTTGTAAATGTTGCCAACCACGCCGCGCTGTCGCTCGCGCTCGATGAAGATCTCGACGACCTGGTCCTCCTCGAGGATCGCGACCCGCGTGTCGTGATCGTTTGAGGAGATGATCATCTCCTTGTTCATGTACAGAACTCCACAAAATGACTGGATGCTGGAGGCGCCGCGCGTGCGCATGCGTCCGTGCGGCGGCTACCCCACAGCCGACCACCGAGCACGCGAACAGCAGAACGAGCAACAGCAGCATCGAATCTCCCTTCCCGTCTTCGCGAAAGCTCCGGCGGGCAACCCGTAAATCCTTCGCGCCTGTCTCGCCATCGCGCGGCAGGGCGAAAACGAACGAAGGCATCGCGAATCGCGAACAGCGAATGCGATTTAATTCGTGAACCGCCGCATCCTCACATTGAGGACGAGGCCGAAGGCGGCGAGCGTCGCAATCATCGACGAGCCGCCGTAGCTCATCAGCGGCAGCGTCAGCCCTTTTACGGGCGCGAGTCCCGCCGACATCGTGACGTTATAGATCACCTGAAACGCAAAACCTGAAACAATGCCTCCAACCAGATACACTCCGAGCCGATCCTTCGCCAATCTGGCCGACTCGAGCGATCTGAGAATAACGAATAAGTAGAGGCCCAGCGCGACGAGCACGCCGATGAAGCCCTGCTCCTCCGCGAGGACCGAAAAAATGAAATCGTTGTCCGCAACCGGCAGGAACTTGTACTGCCCTTGCGTGCCTTTCATGAAACCTTTGCCCTTCAGGCCGCCCGACCCTACGGTCACGCGCGCCTGAATCTGCTGATAGCCGGCATTACGTGGATCCTTCTCCGGATCCAGGAACGTGGTGATGCGCGACTTCTGATAATCCTTCAGCGCGACTTTCCAGGCGATCGGTGCCAACAGGACCGCCGCGATCGCGACAATGGCGATGAGACGCATACGCAGGCCCGCCAGGTACGCGATCCCGAAGCAGACGGGAACCAGGGTGACAGCCGTTCCGAGATCGGGCTGCTTGGCGATGAGTAGAAACGGCACGACGAAGAACAGTCCGGCGATCACGAGATCGCCATAGTTGCGCGCGCCACGGCGGTTCTCGCCAAAATACATTGCGAGAATCAAGGCCAGCGCGAGCCGGCCGAACTCCGATGGCTGTAGATTGAAAAACCCTAAGGAAATCCAGCGCTGCGAACCGCCCGCTTTCACTCCGCCGATCAGCACATACAACAGCAGCACCACCAAGCCGCCGTACAAGAACAGGGAGTGTTCGGCGAGGAAACGGTAATCAATCGCAAGGAACACCGCGAGCGCCATCACACCCAGGCCGATGGCATACAGCTGCACCCAGAAGCGCGCGCCCGCGTGCCCGGTGCCATCGGGCATCGTGACGTAGGTGGTGCTGTAGATCATCGACACGCCGATGATGGCGAGCAGCAGTACCGCGCCGAGCAGCAGCCAGTCGATGTGGAAATAGAGCCGACGTTCAAACATGAATGATCAGTTCCCGCCCCCGGTCGGCGCGCCTCCGCGCGCGTAGGGATCTTTGTAGTCGAGGTGCAGATCCTCGTGCGTCGGCGCCGTCGGCAGCGGCTTGCCCTGCGACTTGTTGTAATAGGTCAAGAGAATATGGTGCGCCAGCGACGCCGCGTTTGGCCCGTGGATGCCGTGTTCGAGGAATACCACGCCCGAAATCTTCGGATTGTCACGAGGCGCGAAGAATATGAACCAGCCGTTGTCGCGCAGGTCGATGTTCTTGTTTCTCGCCGCCAGCCGCCCGGCATTCGAGATCACCTGCGCCGTGCCGGTCTTGCCGGCCACGTCGAATCCCTCGATCCGTGCGCGACCGCCCGTCCCACCGCCGTTGACGACACCCCACATGCCGTCGCGAATCGCCTGCAGCTTCTCGGGAGTCACGTCGACTTTCGATTGCGGCGCTGGCGGCGGAACCGGCTTGAGCTCATTGCCGTCGTCCATCGCCTTGATGAGGTGTGGGGTGATGCGCGTGCCGCCGTTTGCGAGCGTGGCGGCGTAGACCGCCATCGAGATCGGAGTGACCGAGACCTGCCCCTGGCCAATCGACACCGAAATCGTCTCGCCCGGGTACCATTTCGGTTCCCTCGTTGTCGCCTTCCACGCCGTCGAGGGGACCAGGCCGACGGTTTCGTTGGGGA
>JBPYFA010000395.1:0-11393 GCA_051986585.1 Vicinamibacterales bacterium
CGCATGTCCACCTAGTGTCCTAGGCGAGCGGCGATGGGCTATGGCAGCGGCCAACTACCTGCAGCTGCCACATCGCCGCCCGACCTGGGCCCGCCTGCTCAGTTGCTGGCGCGGTCGCGTAATACTCGATCACGCGACCGTGAAGATCATCGAACGCTCCGCACACGGCCTGGTGTAGTGTGTTGATGGGCTTACCGCGCAGGGCGTGGTGAGGAGGAGCATCGAATGATCAGACGAGTGCCAGCAGCGGCCGGGTGGATGGCCGCCATTACCATTCTTGCGAGCACGGTGGGCATCGCCCTCGTCGCCGCACCTGACGGCCAGCGCGAGTGGCGCGATTACGCCGGCGGGCCAGATAGCTCACGATTTGTCGCCGCGAAACAGATCACCAGCTCCAACGTCAACCAGCTCCAGGTGGCGTGGAACTACGCCCCCGGTCAGACCGACTTCAACCCACTCGTCGTCCGCGGCATGGTTTACGGACGCGGCGCCAACGGGTCGTTCGTCGCCCTGGACGCCGGAACCGGAAAGCAGATCTGGATTCACGAGGGCGTTCAGGGCTTCAACAGCCGCGGCGTGAACTACTGGGAGAGCAAAGACGGAAAGGATCGCCGGCTCATCTTCAGCACTCAGAACATTCTTCAGGAGCTCGATGCCTATACCGGCGAACCGATCACCGCATTTGGAAAGAATGGCCAGGTCGATCTTCGTGCCGGCCTCGATCGCGATCCGGCAACAATCAATCAGCAGACTCGCACACCGGGGCGCGTGTTCGAGAACTTGATCATCATGGGGTCGGCCACTAACGAAGAGTACGGGTCGGCACCGGGCGATGTGCGAGCGTTTGATGTAAAAACCGGTGCGTTAGTGTGGACGTTCCACACGATACCCCGCCCCGGTGAATTCGGCTACGATACGTGGCCCAAAGATGCATGGAAGACCGTCGGCGGCGCGAACAACTGGGGCGAGCAATCGATCGACGAGAAGCGCGGCATCATCTATATCCCGACGGCGAGCCCCAAGTACAACTTCTACGGCGGCAATCGCCACGGCAACAACCTGTTTGGTGATTCGATCGTCGCGCTCGACGCCAGGACCGGCAAGCGCCTCTGGCATTTCCAGATGGTTCACCACGACATCTGGGACTACGACAACAATTCCGCCCCGCAGCTGACCACCATTCACCAGAACGGACGGGCGATCGACGTCGTTGCCGTCGCCAGCAAGACCGGCTTCCTCTACGTCTTCGATCGCGTCACCGGCAAGCCGATCTGGCCGATTGAGGAGCGTCCGGTTCCTCAGAACACCACCGTGCCGGGTGAACAGCTGTCGCCCACGCAACCGTTCCCCACTGCCCCGCCGCCATTCGTCAGGCAGAAGTTCACTGCAGACGATCTGAATCCGTACATCCTCACCCCTGAGGAGCGCGAGCAGTTCCGGCAGCGAATCCTCAAGGCGCGCAACGAAGGCCAGTTCACGCCGATTGGGTTCGATGACGTCATTCACATGCCCGGCAACCAGGGCGGATCGAATTGGGGCAGCACGGCAGCAAACCCGGAGGACGGGACGGTTTACGTAATCGGTCTCAACACGCCAACCATTCTTCGGCTCCTCAAGGCTGGCGAGGTCCGGCGCAGCGGACGCGGCTCCGGTGAACCGGTCCAGGAGGGCAAGTACGTCACCGAAGGCTTTGGTCTCTATCCGACTATCGTCAGCCCGCCCTACACCACGTTGACGGCGTACGACCTGAACAAGGGCACGATCAAATGGCAGGTCGGACTGGGCGACGATTTGCGGCTCGCCGGCCAGGGCATCAAGGGCACCGGGACGGCCGCGAACGTCAAGACGGGCTTGATCGTCACCGCGACGGGACTTGTCTTCGCCACCGCCGGAGATCACAAAATCCACGTATACGACAGCAAGGACGGGAAACAAATCTGGGAAACGCCGCTCGGCGCCGCGACTACCGGCGCACCTTCGATGTACGAAATGAACGGGCGGCAGTATCTCCTCGTCACCGCGGCGGGAGGCGGTGGACGAGGGGCGGCGCGCAATACTGTCGATGTTGCCGGCGCCAATCCGGAGGGGCCGGTCGGGATCGTCGCTTACGCGTTGGCGAAATAGTCGATTCGCTATTCGCAGTTCGCAGTTCGCAATTCGCGGCTCGCGGTTCGCGGTTCGCGGTTCGCAGTTCAACGATCGTCGCAGCCGGCAGTCGTTATCGAGCGGGCGTGACGATCGTTTGCTGCTGAGCCATGGGTTGCAGATACGGCCACACGGTCTCGGCGATCCGTTGCGCGCCGGCGGCGTTCGGGTGAATCTCGTCGTCGCCGTTGAGATCGGGATTCAGCACCACACCCTCGAGCAGGAATGGCACGAGCGCAACGTTGTACTTCCGCGCCAGGCGGGGAAACACCTGGTGAAAGTCGACCGTGTAGTTCCAGCCGTGAAGCGGAGGCGTCTCCATCCCGCACAACAGCACGCGCATGCCGCGTGACTGCGCGCGCTCGATCATCGTCGACAGGTTCTGTTCCATCGCCGTGATGTCGACACCACGCAGGCCGTCGTTCGCACCCAGCTCGAGGATCAGAATGCTGGTTCCAGCTGGGACGGCCTGATCGAATCGGCGCAGGCCCCCGGCCGTCGTATCGCCGCTGACGCCGGCATTGCTCACCGTCCATCCTGACTGTTGCGCGTTCAATCGGCGCTCGAGCTCAGCGGGAAATCCCTCTGCACGCGATGGCGACACCGCAAGGCTGTCACCCAGGACGACTGCGCGATGGGCAGGGATCGCTGAGCTCGCTCCAGAGGGCGAGGACGGTGAACTGCTGACGCACGCCGCCGACACCACCGCAGCGATGGAATAGCAGACGCCGATGCGTCGAGCTGATGTGATCATGGCCGGGCGCGCGATGTTTGATCAGGCCTCGACTCGTGTGCGCGAGAGCTCGCTCAGGACGAGCCGACGACACGACACACGGCTCCGGACGGAGCCACATCGAGTCAGGCTGTTTCAGGAGAACACCAGTACTTTATCACGCGCGCCGGCCACTGCCGGCTGAGCTGCGGGCTATTTCGTTCCCTTCTTCGCGTTGCGTGGATCGTCAGCTGGATTCACGTACTTGAACTCGACTGGACCTTGTCCGTAGAGCACGATCGTGGACTCGGCGGTCGTGTAGGCAAAGTGGTTCATGTTCGCCGATGCGAGAAAGTATCCGCCCGGGCTCAAGGTCTTGTTCGCAGCGGCACCTTTTTCGAGTTTGTCTCCCATCCCGAAGGTCACTGCCCCGGAGGTGACGACGACGTTCTCATCGGTCGGATGTGAATGCGCTGGAATCGCATAGTTCGCCGGGAACTTCAATCGAACGCTATACGGCGCCGGCTTTCCCGGATCTCCGGAGAGCACTGCGATCTGTGCTCCGGGCGGAAGCAACGGCGGCGCCGGCCCCCACTGCGCCTCTTTCGCCGACTGAATCACTTGGGTGTGTCCCTGCGCGCGGATAGCTAGCGATCCACCCGCTAAAATCGCTGCGGCCGTGATCACCGATACGGTCTTCGTCATCTCCGCCTCCTTCATCAGCGGCATGCTGGCCGCTTCTCGCAGCAGAGAGTAGCCGCCACGGGCGCCCGTCGCATCCCACGGTCGGGCCAATTGTCGCCGTGCGGCAAGAAATGGCCCTAACGGGCCATTCAATCCCTAATCGCTAATCGCTAATCCGCGAATCCCTAATCGCTGAATCGCGAATCCCTAATCGCGAATCGGGAATCCCCAATCGCTGAATCGCTAATCGCGAATCGCGAATCGCGAATCGCTGAATCGCTCCCCCCCAATCGGGCTCGGGATAGAAGAGTTCGACGGAATTAAGAGGTTCGACGGATTAAGAGGTTCGACGACTCGACGGTTCCACGGGGGCACGATTCGAGGATTCAACGATTCGATGATTCAACGATTCGGGGATTCAACGATTCAAGGATTCAACGATTCAAGGATTCAACCATTCGACGATTCGACGATTCGACGATTCGAGGATTCGACGATTCGAGGATTCGACGATTCGAGGATTCGACGATTCAAGGATTCGACGATTCAAGGATTCGACGATTCGACGATTCGAGGATTCGAGGATTCGAGGATTCGAGGATTCCCGGATTAGCGATTCAAGGATCAGCGATTCGGGATCAGGGATAAGGGATTAGGGATTCAACAGTCCTCGGCGCGCGGCCTGGGCGACGGCGGCGGCACGGGTGGAGACGCTGAGCTTGCGGAGAATATTGGCGAGATGACGATGGACCGTGTGGTCGCTGACGAAAAGGCGTTCGGCGATGGTCTGATTGTTGAGTCCTTCCGCAACGAGGCGCAGCACTTCGAGCTCTCGCTTCGTCAGTCCGCCGTTCCGAGACCCGCCGGGCGGTTCGATACCGGTCTGTGTGGCGGATACCGATTCGAGCACGGTTCGAGCGCGGCCCATTTCGAACTCGGCGTGCAGCTCGGATAACAAATCTATGGCGCGACGGGCCTCTTCGATAGCCTGTTGCGTCCGGCCGAGCGCACCGAGCGCGCGCGCGAGCTCGATGCGGGCGCGCGCGACTTCGAACGGAGCTCCGCTCTGCAGGTACAGGTCGACGGCATCCTCGAGATGCTGCCGTGCCGAGTCGTGTCTGCCATCACCGATCGCGACATACCCGGCGGCGAAGCTGGCCGCGGCGCGTAACGGCACCGTCGACACCAGCGTGGCAATCCCGGACAGCTCGGCGAGCGCCGTCGCCGCGCGTTCGCGTTCGCCCAGTCCGGTCAGCGCGCGGACAAGCAAATCGAGGCCAGCGGTACGGTCCGTCCGGTTGTGCATCGGCACATGCCGTAAATAGCGCTCCGCCTGTTCGCGCGCCGCCTGGAGATCGCCGCGATCGAACGCCAGCTCCGCGCGCCCGAGCAGCGCCAGACCATGTGCCCCTGCCTGATCGAAGAGCTCCGCCGCCTCCACAAGGCGTCCCTGCCGCCGACGTAACTCGGCAAGGCGAACGAGCGCGTCGCCGGTCATCGCCGGACGGCTGGCTGCCAGCTCCTGGCTCGCGGCGCGGAGTTCTTCTTCTGCCTCGAGCCAGGTGCCGCGCCACAGGCAGATCGACGCATATTGCGAGCGACACACGGCAAACAGCGGACGCAGTCCCCACTTGGCACAGAACGCCTTGAGCCGCGTGCACCACTGCACGGCGCGATCGTAGTCGCGCACGCGTTCGCACGCGGCAATGAGATAGCAGCACGACAGCCCGATCGCGACGAGATCGGTCAGTTCTCCTGCCAGGACCGCCGCATTCACCTCGTCGAGCCCGCGCATGCCCTCCGCGACGGCACCGGATTGGACCAGCGCCAGCCCTTGCACCGCGCGTCCGAGCATCTCGAGATCGAGGTTGCCGACCTCTCGAGCGATGCGAATGCCTTCTCCTGCCATCGCGAACCCGCGATCGGTGTCCCCTTCTTCGAAAAGACAGAGCGATCCGTCGCGGATTTCGAGCCACGCGCGCTCGGCGCAGGACGGTTCGCTCTCGAGCAGACGACGCGCACGCTGGAGCCAGCCGCTGGCAACCGCGTTCTCGCCACGAAATGCCCAGTAGTCCCACGCGAGCCACACCGCGACGCGGGCTGCCGCACGACGATTGCCTGCGCCGACGAATAATCGATAGGCGCGTTCGCGTGCGTCGAACACGAGGTCGGCCAGATCGAGCCACCACGCGGCAATCGCGAGGCCTTCCAACGCTTCGGGAGTTTCTCGAGCCTGCAGTTCGGCTTCGAACGCCGCGCGCGCCTCGAGCCAGGCACCGCGCGTGAGAGCGGCATCGGCGGCGATGCACCCGGAAGGACGGGTCAAGGACATGGGGCGCCCAATTATAGGCGCCGGGGGCATTTGCTGATCTTTGATTGCTGAATGCTGATTGCCGAACCCGCGGTTTCGCAATCAGCAATCAGCATCCAGCGATCATCAGTTACAACGAGGAAGCCCTGAAGCGTTCGGCTTTGCTCTTGACGTAGGCGAAGTTGAACGCCAGCTCATTGAAGTGCGCCGCTTTCTGGGCGAGCGCGCTGGCGCGAGCGGTATCACCTCCGCCTTGCGCCGCCTGGGCTTGCAGCAACAAGATGCGGGGATCGCGCTGGTTCGCCTGCTTGAGCTCATCGGACGCAGCCGCATAACGCTTCTCGGCGAGCGCAATCATTCCAGCAAGCTCGTGCTGCTGCCGCAGCTCGAACGGAGCATTTCGGGGCGCCACCAGCTTTTCATATTCGGCCAATTTGGTCTTTGCCGTCGTCAGATCGTGTTTCATCGCCGCGACGCGACCCTCCTCAAACACATTTTGCCGATGCGTTGCAGCCTTCACCGGTTCGGGCAGCTGCGAGCCATCAACGATCTTCACCGCCTGCGCGTACTTCGCCAGGGCATCGTCGGGGCGGCCCGCTTCGCGCAACACATCGCCCATCTGGACGAGATCGCCGGAGACCGTCCCGGCATCGTGCTCGGCTTCCGACAGCGCGGAACCGGCTTTCAGCTCGTCGATCGCCTTGTCGGTCGCACCGTCGTGCACGTACGACGCGGCAGTCCAGAATCGCGCCAGCCGCTTTTCACCAGTGTTTCGGGCGTGCGCCATCACCTTGGCAAACGCTTCCCGCGCCTGGTCCGTCTTGCCCATCGCGAGATAGTCATTGCCGATGCCGACGTACGAGTTGATGAAGTTTGGATCGATCGACAGCGCCTTCTCGTACGCCTTGATCGATTCGTCAAATCGCCCGGTCTTCATCAGCAGCTCCGCGTACGAATCGTAGGGATTTGGATCGTCGGGAATCAGCTCCGTGTACTTCTTGAACGCGGCTTCGGCGTCGCTGAACTTGTCGAGGAACTTGTAGGCGTAGCCGAGCTGATTGTACGGAGGCGAAAACTTCGGGTTGATCGATGTTGCCTTCTCGAACTCCGCAATCGCATTCGGATAGTCCTGCCGGCCGAAGTAGAGGACGCCCAACTGGGTGTGGGCACGCTCGTCGTTTGGAAAGAGCCGGGCCAGTTCTTTCAAGTGCGACAGATTGCCGGCCGGATCCCCTTTCAGCCCCGCCTCGAGCGCGAGAATCTGGTGACGCTCTCCTTCGCTCACTTTATCGGCGAGCGCGACCGCCTTGGTGACCGCATCGACGAACTCACGATTCGTTCCGGCGGTGTTGGCAAGGCCGACATAGGCGAGGGCAAAATTCTGATCCTTCGCGACCGCCTGCTCGAACAACCGCCGCCCGTCGGTTGCCCGCAGCCGTTCGAGCAGATCCCGGCCGTCGACATACAGCTTCTTCGCTTCCGGCGACGTCGTCGAGATCGGCACCTTGTCGCTCGTCGCGGGCGCCTGGGCAAAGACCACGGTCACTGCCGCGCACGTGCCGACGACGAGTACGGCTGCCGTCCGTCGTGCAACTCTGTCGAACATCCGACACCTCCTGACACACGGTTATGGGCAGGAGCGTATGGCACCCCTGGCGCCGCAGCCAGCGCGATGGTGCGAACGCCAGCAGCTTGGGACGAAGGCCGCTGTCGGCGGTGTGAGCCCCCGCGGCCGGTGTTCTTCCGCGGGCCGGAAGTTATCCGCGTTGATCCGCTCGTGGCTATAATCAGTGGATGGCAACGATTGGATTGATCGGCGCGGGGCACATCGGCGGCCAGGTGGCACGGCTCGCGGTCCAGAACGGCTACAACGTCGTCCTCAGTAATTCACGCGGACCGGAGACGCTGGCTGATCTCGTCAAGGAGCTTGGACCCAAGGCTCGTGCGGCAACGCCGAACGAGGCGGCGCAGGCCGGCGACATTGTCGTCGTGACCGTGCCGCTGAAGCACTACCGTCAGGTCCCGGTCGAGCCGCTGGCCGGCAAGGTCGTCATCGACACCAACAACTACTATCCACAACGCGACGGCCACATTCCCGAGCTCGATAACGAGTCGACGACAACCTCGGAGCTGCTGCAGGCGCATCTGCCGTCGTCCAAGGTCGTGAAGGGCTTCAATCACATCTACGCCGCGCAGCTGACCACTGATGGCCGGCCCAAAGGCGCACCCAATCGACGTGCGCTCGTGATCGCCGGAGATGATGCCGCGGCGAAGGCGACGGTGACTCGCCTGCTGGATCAATTCGGGTTCGATACCGTCGACGCCGGTCCGCTGAAAGAGGGATGGCGGATCCAGCGCGACACGCCAGGATACGGCCCGCGGCGCAATGCCGAGGAACTGCGAAAGGATCTCGCGGCGGCAAAACGCTATCGGGATATGTGACCGGGGCGCGCGAGACGCTTTTCGAAGCAGTGCTGCGTCTTGATCCGCTGGAAGCCGTTGCGTTCGTAGAACGCATGCGCCCGTTCGCGGACGATTCGGGATCGCACCCGTAGCGCCTGGCATCCCTGGGCCGCGGCCCACGACTCCCCGGCGTCGACGAGTGCCTTCCCGACCCCGCGGCTTCGATATCCATCGGCCACCACCAGTCCGACGATTTCGGCCATCGCATCGCTCTCCAGATAAGGATGCACGGCGACATGCATCCACCCGATCGGCGCGCCCCCTTCATCCGCAACCAGCAGTGCATGGTTCCGCTCGCCGTGGATCCGATCGAACCGTCTGCCGATTTCACCGCCGTCGGCCGGGTAGCCCAATTGCGTCAACAACTCGGCGACGGCGTCGACGTCGCCGGCCTGCATGGCACGGATCGCGATCGCCGCCATCAGAGCTTCGCGTCCGCGTTGGCGCGATTGAGGAACGCCTTCATATAGGCAAACCCGTACGCGGTCTGCACATAGTTACCGCCGACCATCGTCGGACTGTGATCCAGGATGACGATGCCGTCGAAGTTGACGTCACGAAGCGCCTTCATGATCTTCCACATGTCGTAGTAGCCGTTGTCCATGAAGGTTTCGACAAAGTGCGGCAGCGGCGCGCTGACGTTCCGGAAATGGATCTTCCAGATCTTGCGCGCGCCGAAGTAGCGAATCATCTCTTCGGGATCCTTGCCGGTCAGCTTCTTGCCGCCTTCGAGCCAGGTTCCGCAGCAGAGGCAAATGCCGACGTTTGGACTGTTGGCGATGTCCATCGCCCGCTTATAGCCCTCGAAGTTGCCAAAGATGCAGCGCGGGACACCAGCAAGCACGGGAACCGGCGGGTCGTCCGGATGTATGCCGATGTGCACTCCCGTCTCTTCCGCGACCGGCGCGACCTGCTTGATGAAGTACGTGTAGTTGTCCCAGATCTCGTCCTTGCTGAACACGCGTCCGTGCGATAAGGGACCCGTGAACACTTTGCCGTCCCAGTTGCCCCGCGCCTCCGGACTGTTCTCGTCAAACTCGCGAGCCGACGCGCCACGAACGGGCGTGCGGCCGCTGGTCCAGATGCCATTGCCCATGTGCGCGTAAGTCGTGTAGGTGATGCCGGCCTTACCGAGGTTGCGAAGGTACTGCTTGTATTCTTCGATCTTCTGATCGCGCCCCGGCAGGTTCAGCGTCACCTCGGGCATGTTGTGGACGTTGGTGTTGCCGATGTTGTACACGGTGATGCCAGCGTCAGCGTATCGCTTCTTGATCTGCATGAACCCTTCGGCAGTCCGCAGTTCTGGCGTCGAAGCGACGCTGACGTATTCCGCACCCAGCTGCTTGAGGAAGAGCAGCTGCTCGTCCGACGGCGTGGCACCAGACTGGACGCACAGCTTGATGGTGCTTGCCGGCTTTTGCGCCGCGGCCTGTTCCGGCTCTCCCGCCATTGCCGCCCCGAATGCGCCGAGCGCGACCCGGGCGAAATCCCGTCGGCCAATTCCCATATCGGTCGTGTCATCGGTCATGGCGTCGCTCCTGCAAATAGGACTCGAGCATCGGGTAATTTAGCCCACAGGGGACGCTAACGCGGAACTAAAACCTTCTCGCTGCGGGCGTCTGAATCGTTGCGGCCCGGCACCCCTGGCACCCCCGGCACCCTTGGCACCCTTGGCACCCCTGGCACCCAGGAACCATCCCTCTATTTGACCGTCTAATGCACCGTGTGGTATTCCATTGGCGTGTCTAATAGAGAACCGTCGAAGACCGATGTCCTGCAGGGCACGCTCGATCTGATGGTGCTGAAGACGCTCGACACGCTCGGTCCACTCCATGGTTACGCCATCGCCGCGCGGCTCGAGCAAGTATCCAACGGCGCCCTGCAGCTGAACATGGGCACCCTGTATCCCGCGTTGATGCGCCTCGAACAGCGTCGCCTGCTGAAGGGCCACTGGGGTACGACCGAGGCCAATCGGAAAGCACGCTTCTACTCGTTGACGCCCGCCGGGCGTCGCGAGCTGGAAAAGGAACAGCAGGCATGGGATCGGATGGCGACGATCATCCAGACGTTGCTTCGCGGCGAGGTCTGAAAGGCAGGGCGATCATGGGCGCACTGTATGAATGGTTTTCCCGTTTAGCCGGCTCCTTGCACCGCGGCCGCCGCGATCGCGAGCTCGAACAGGAATTGCAGCTGCATCTCGAGCTCGCCGCCGAGGCGGCTCACCGGCGAGGGCAAGAGCCGGAGGACGCGCGCCGTAGCGCCCGAATCCAGCTTGGCGCCACGACCCAGACGATGGAGGCGCTCCGCGATCAGCGCGGCTTGCCATGGCTCAACGCGGTGTCGTCGGACATCGTCTTCGGCTGGCGGCAATTGAATAAGCATCGCGCGGTCAGCATCGCGGCCATTCTTTCGCTTGGCCTCGCGATTGGCGCAACGACCGCCGCGTTTCGGCTGCTCGATGCCGTCCTGCTGCGCCCGCTGCCCGTCGCGGATCCGGCACGCCTGTTCGTACTCTCGTTCACTGAAGTTGACTCCCAAAACCGAATCGAGGAGCGCGACGATTTCGATTATCCAACCTACCGCCGGTACTCCACTATCGTTGGCACTCGCGCCGACCTCCTCATCGTCGGCCTCACGGCGCAGCAAGACGCCGCCATCGGCTCCTCAGGCGAACCGGAAAAGGCGTTCAAACAGTTCGTGTCGGGCAACCTGTTTCCCTCGTTCGGACTGCAGCCGGCGCTGGGCCGCCTCTTAACCCCTGCTGACGATGATGCCCCGGGAGCGCATCCGGTCGCCGTGATCAGCTACGACTACTGGGCGCGCCGCTTCGGGCGCGTCCCCAAGGTGATCGGACAAGCGATTCGACTCAACGACCAGACCTACGAGATCGTCGGCGTCGCACCCAGGGGTTTCATCGGCACCGAGCCAGGAAGGATCACCGACGTCTTCGTCCCGGCGACGATGAACGTGGAGGCGCTCAATAGCCCCGGATGGTCGTGGTTCCGCATCTGGGTGCGCCCGAGGCCTGGCGTCTTGGCGGCAGAAGTTCAGCAGGTCGTGCAAACCGCGTTCACTGAA
>JBPYFA010000396.1:0-31373 GCA_051986585.1 Vicinamibacterales bacterium
TGACTGGAAAGAAGCGGTGAGTGCGCCTGAGCATCGATGCCTCCAGCTGGAGGGGCAACGATACTACGAAGCGATCGGGCGGCGGCTTCGGGCCCGCACCTCACGGCTGAGGCGCGAGCCCGACACGTCACGACCTACTGGATGGGATGACCCGCCGGCGGAGCACCCGACTCCGGCATCGTCGCCGAGAGCGTCGCAGAGTGCTGATAGATGACACCGTCAGAGTTGGTGCCGAAGAATCGGGCGACGCTGGGGTCGAGTGGATCCCCGACCGTCGCATATCCCGGCGAAGCCTGGCCGGCCGCGAGACCGTTACACGAGGCCGGCGCACCGGCGAGCCCCGTCCCTGCCAGGCTGAAGTTGTATCCGCTCTTGATGAACGTGAACCCGGTCACCATCTCGTCAGGGAGGAAGGCTTCGGCGCTTCCTGGCGGCGCGACGCCAAGCGTCGGCAGGTCGGGCGCATAGAATCCCAGACCGCACGTGATCGCGAAGCTGAGTTCCCCGCTGTTGACGACACGCAGCGTGCCGATGGCTGAAGACGCTTGCGCAGCGCCGCGCGCTTTCATTAGCCCTGGAATCGCCATCGAGGCGAGCAGACCAATCAGCGCGACGACAAAGAGCATGTCGATCAGCGTGAAGCCCGCTTCACCACGTCTCCGTTTGCGACCGGTCATCGTCATGTCCATATAGATACCCATCTCAGGCTCGGTTCTCGCTCGGAGCTACTGACAATTTTCGGCACCTCGCCATTTGTCGACAGGCCGTAAATTGTCGCCCCGGTTGGCCGCTCCATTCGGCTTCGTCCGGGGCCCCGCTGCAAGCCGTTGTTGCCGCAGCGTTTGTTGCCATCGTCCGACGGCCTTTCGTGCCGTCGCCCTGAAAAAGTGCAAGATCAGCACCACGGCCGAGTTACAAATCGGGGATCCTCCGACGAGGTGCTGGCACCTTCCCGGGAAAGGTGCCTGGCATCTTTTTGGGGTTGCCGTTTGTACTAATAAACTAGTATAATAAGTCAAGTGGCGATCATTTCTATCGACCCGCATGACGCGACGCCGATCTATGCGCAACTCGAACGGGCGCTACGAGCGGCGATTGCGACGGGACGAATGCGGCCGGGCGATCAGTTGCCAACGGTCCGTCAGCTCGCCGTCGACCTGCAGGTCAACGCCAATACCGTCGCGCGCGTCTATGCCGAGCTCGAACGGGCCGGCGTGATCGAAACGCGCCGTGGCGTCGGGTCCTTCATCAGCGCGACGCCCGCCGAGGCGCGGTCGCCGCGCGAACACGAGCGTCGCTTGCGTGCCTTTGTCACCCGCGTGCTGGCCGATGCCGACGCGGCGGGATTCACGGTCGAGGAGATTGCAGCTGCGCTTCACGCGCACAAGGGAGGATAAATGGCTCCGGTTTTCGGACGAGCGCAGGATTCTGCCGGATGGGGGCGGGTCAACGTGGTCTCGGTCATCATCCTCGCCGCGTCACTCATCGTCGGCGTGCTCGGCGCCAAGGCATTCACAAACCCGCTACCGCTGATCCTCATGGCGATAGTGGGCATCATCCTCATGCAGGCGCCCAAGGTCGCGGAGCAGTGGGAGCGCGCCGTTGTCCTTCGCCTGGGGCGGTTCGTCGGCCTGCGAGGACCAGGACTGTTCTGGATCGTGCCGTTCGTCGATCGCGTGTCGGCGTGGATCGATCAACGAACCATCACCACCACGTTCGCCGCGGAACAGACGCTCACCTCGGACACCGTACCGGTCAACGTCGACGCGGTGCTGTTCTGGATGGTGCACGACGCGGAGAAAGCCGCCCTCGAAGTGCAGGACTACCCGCAGGCCATCAGCTGGGCGGCGCAGACGGCGCTGAGAGACATCATTGGACGCACGGCTCTCACGGATCTGCTGCGTGGCCGCGAGCGGATCGAAACGGAGCTTCAGCACCTGATCGATCAACGCTCAAACCCATGGGGCGTCACCGTCTCGTCGGTCGAGATGCGGGACGTGGTGATTCCGGTCGCGCTCCAGGACGCAATGTCGCGCGAGGCGCAGGCGGCGCGCGAAAAACAGGCTCGGATCATCCTCGGCCAAGCCGAGCTCGAGATCGCTCAGTCATTTCAACAGGCAGCGAAGTCGTATCACGACAACCCGACCGCGCTTCATTTACGCGCCATGAACATGCTCTACGAGGGGTTGAAGGAGAAGGGCGCGCTGATGCTGATTCCCAGCAGCGCCGTCGAATCCATGGGGATGGGGGGCATGCTCGGCGCCGCCGCGCTCCGACAGCAGACGCTGGCGAGCGGCGGGAACGAAAAAGTCTAAGGCTGGTGTTCGTTTCACGTGAGGTGCGTCATGCGGACCAATCAGACTGATCTCTTGAACATGCGCCTGTGGCTGATGCTCGCGGTGCTCGGCGCGATTCTGTGCGCGATTGGGTGGTACCGATTCTTCTAAGGCACGAACGAATCTGTCCGCTTCATTCACTGCGCGTGGGGCCCCGCCCCCACGCGCTCTCGCTCGGCGACTCGCCTCGCTCGGGCCGCAGGCGCTTTACCGTGTCAGCTTTCGGTATTTGATCCGGTGCGGCTGGTCGGCCTCGGCGCCCAGGCGGCGATGGCGATCGGCCTCGTAGTCCTGGTAGTTCCCTTCGAACCACACGACCTTGCTGTCTCCTTCGAACGCGAGCATGTGCGTGGCGATTCGGTCGAGGAACCAGCGGTCGTGACTGATGACGACGGCGCAGCCGGCAAACGAGAGCAGCGCCTCTTCGAGCGCTCGCAGCGTGTCGACGTCGAGATCGTTTGTCGGCTCGTCGAGCAGCAACAGGTTGGCACCCCCCTTGAGCAGCTTTGCCAGGTGAACGCGATTGCGTTCACCGCCCGAGAGCGCGCCGACCTTGCGCTGCTGATCGCGGCCTTTGAAATTGAACCACGACACATAGGCACGCGACGCGACCTCGCGTTTGCCAAGCTCGATGTTGTCGCGTCCTCCGCTGATCTCTTCCCAGACACTCTTCTCTGCCGACAAGGCATCGCGTGACTGATCGACGTAGCCGACCTGTACGGTCTCGCCGAGCCGCAGTGTTCCGGCATCGGGCTGCTCTTTGCCGGTGATCATCCGAAAGAGCGTCGTCTTGCCGGCGCCATTCGGCCCGATGACGCCCACGATCCCACCGCGCGGCAGCGTAAAGTTGACGTCGTCCATCAGGAGCAGGTCACCGTAGCCTTTGCGCAGGCCTCGGGCTTCGACCACGATGTCGCCGAGCCGAGGCCCTGGCGGAATGTAGATTTCGACTTGTTCGAGCTTCTGGGCCGTCTCTTCTTTCAGCAGGTCTTCGTAGGCGTTCAAGCGCGCCTTGCCCTTGGCCTGGCGAGCGCGCGGTGACATACGAATCCAGTCGAGCTCACGGGCAAGCGTACGCTGACGTTTGGTTTCTGCCTTCTCCTCGATTTCGAGTCGGCGCTGCTTCTGATCGAGCCACGACGAGTAATTGCCCTCCCACGGAATCCCAGATCCGCGGTCGAGCTCAAGGATCCACCCGGCGACGTTGTCGAGGAAATAGCGATCGTGGGTCACGGCCACGACGGTGCCAGGATAGTCCTTCAGGAATCGCTCGAGCCAGGCCACCGATTCGGCGTCGAGGTGATTGGTCGGCTCGTCGAGCAGCAGCAGGTCTGGTGACTTGAGCAGAAGGCGGCACAGCGCGACTCGGCGCCGCTCGCCACCCGAGAGCTGCGTGACGTCGGCATCGGGAGGCGGAAGCCGGAGCGCGTCCATCGCAAGTTCGAGCCGCGAATCGAGGTCCCAACCGTTGGCCGCCTCGATACGGTCCTGAACCTTGCCCTGCTCCTCGAGGACCTTGTCCATTTCTTCAGGCGAAAGCTCCTCGCCAAACTTGGCATTGATCTCGTCGTACCGTGTCAGCAGCGCCTTGATCTCGGCAACGCCTTCCTCGACATTTCCAAGGACGGTTTTCGACGGATCGAGCCGGGGCTCCTGCGGAAGGAATCCAATGCTGATGCCGTCGGCCGGCCATGCCTCGCCGACAAACTGCTGATCCTCCCCCGCCATGATCCGCAGCAGCGTGCTCTTGCCGGCGCCGTTGAGGCCAAGAACGCCAATCTTCGCGCCCGGGAGAAACGACAACCAGATGTCCTTCAGGACGACGTGGTCGGGCTGGTGAACCTTGCCCAGACCCTTCATGGTGTAGATAAACTGCATCGTGTAATTGCTGAATGCTGAATGCTGATTGCTGAATTATTGAATCGATGATTGTACGCGAACGAACGAACCATCGAACGAACGAACCAACGAACGAACCAACGAACGAACCAACGAACGAACGAACCAACGAATGTCACAGCGCCCGATCCGGCCGCACCGGGACCGAGACCTTGGCTTTCGGCAGGTCCGGCGTGAAGTCCTCACCCGGATTGATAAACCGATCCGATTCGAGTTTGTACTGCTTGTCGTAAAGCGTGCGGTAGCGGCCGCCGAGCGCGAGCAGCTCTGCGTGCGTGCCGCGTTCGACGATCTCTCCCTCCTCGAGGACGAGAATCTGATCGGCGCTGCGGATCGTCGACAGGCGATGCGCGATGACGAAGGTCGTCCGTCCCTCGCGGAGTGATCGCAAGCCGTCCTGGATCAGCGCTTCGCTCTCGCTATCGAGGCTCGACGTCGCTTCGTCGAGCACCAGAATGCGCGGATCGGCCAGGATCGCACGCGCGATCGCGACCCGCTGACGCTGGCCGCCCGACAGTTTCACGCCACGCTCCCCCACGACCGTGTCGTACCCCTTCTCGAACCGCTCGATGAACTCATCCGCATGTGCGACATGGCTGACGGCGCGAATCTCGTCCATCGTCGCCTCCATCCGGCCGTAGCGGATGTTGTCGCCGACGGTTCCGTCGAACAGGAAATTGTCTTGCAGCACGACGCCGAGCTGCGATCGATAGTCGCGCAGGCGGACGGTAGACAGGTCTCGGCCGTCGACCAGGATTCGGCCGGACTTGGGACGATTGAACGCCATCACGAGACTGATCAGCGTGCTCTTCCCGGAGCCGCTGGAGCCGACCAGCGCGGTCGTCGTCCCGGCCGGCGCACGGAAGCTGACGTGCTTCAGTACCGGCACGCCCTCGTTGTATTCGAAGCTGACGTCGTCGAAGACAATCTCACCGTCGATGACGTCGACCGGCGAGCGCGCGCTGTCCTCGTCGTCTTCGGTCTTCATCGTCATCAGGTCGTGAATGCGATCGAGGCCGGCAAAGGCTTCGCTGATCTGGGTGCCGATGGAGGCGATCTGCACGACTGGAGCGGCCATCAGACCGGTGAACAGGATGTAGTTGATGAAGTCGCCGAGCGTCATTCGGCCCGCCATGATCGACCTGCCGCCGACCACGATCATGATGACGCCAATCGCCCCGACGACGACGGTCGAGAACGCGGTAATGCCGGACACGCCGGTAATGGATTGCGCGACGTTGCGGAACAGCCGATGGACGCCCTTCGTGAAGACGAGCTCTTCGCGCTTCTCCGCCGTGTAGGTCTTGACGATGCGAATGCCGCCGAGCGTTTCGTTGAGCCGGCCGGTCACCTCGGCGTTGATCTTTCCGCGCTCACGGAACAGTGGACGAAGCCGGTTGAACGCCAACGCCATGGCTCCGCCGAAGGTAGCCAAGGCGATGATGGTGATGCAGGTGAGATACCAGTTCAGGTAGAACAGATACGCGAGCGCGAAAAGCGCGGTCACAATGCTGCCGGTCAACTGCACCAGGCCGGTCCCGACCAGGTTACGGATCCCCTCGGCGTCGGTCATGATGCGCGAGATCAGCACGCCCGACTGCGTCGAATCGAAGTAGTTGATCGGCAGCCGGGCAACGTGGGCCTCGACGCGACGGCGCATGTCGGTGATGGCGCGTTGGGCGGCAACGCCCAACACCTGTGACAACGCAAACGAGGTGACCGCCTGAACGAGCGTCGCCGCTCCGGCGGCAACGGCAAGTGGAAGCAGCAACTCGGCGCGCCGCTTCCCGATCACGTCGTCGATCAGGAACTTCGAGGTGGCCGGCAGCACGAGGCCGGAGAGCCGGTTGACCAGCATGAGCGCGAGGCCGAGGCCGAGCCGGCCCCGCCGCGCCCAGATCAAGGCTTTCGCCTCTTTCCACGCCGCAGACGTCAGTGTCTTCTTTTGCGCTTTCGCGTCTGCCGCTGCCGATATCGTCTGCCGTCCCTGACCGCGACCGCGGCTGCCTTCAGATTTGGGGAGCCGAAGCCCCATCCCCATTGCCATGACTAATATGACGCCTCTTCAACGCTCGGGGCTTACGACCGGAGAATTCTCTGCGTCTACCGCTGAGCCATTCAATACGAATCTGGCGATCGCCTGCGCCACCCCGGCCTCGTCGTTTCGCGCGGTGAGCGGCCAACCCCGCAACTTCAGTTCTGGCAGCGCGTTGCCCATCACGACCGGTATTCCGGCAAACTCGAGCATCTGCAGGTCATTCAGATTGTCGCCGACCGCCATGACCTCGGATCGCTGAAGCCCTCGGTGCTCGGCCCACCCTTGAAGCGCCGAACCCTTAGAGCATCCATGCCTGACAACGTCGACCAGCGAGAAATTGCGATGCGCATATTCCGTCAAGGCAACCGAGAATCGATCGCCGCCCTCTCGGAGCCGATCGAACAGCGAACGCATTTCCACGCATCCGCCGGTGAACATGACCTGAATCGGATCCTCGGTCAGGCAATCCTCCAGCGGAGCCACTTCGCTCAGAAACGGTCGATTGCTGGCAAAGAACCGATGATGGTGTGGATGCTCCCAGTCGATCGCTTCGAAGACGACCTGTCCTTCGCGGACACGATCGAACACGACGGCCGCGCTCTCGCGGTGCTCGGGAACCATCGCCAGCACCGATCGTGCGACCTCGCGCGGCAAAAGGCTCCGCATCATCGTCTCGCCCCCTCGGGTTTTGACGATCGCGCCGTTGCTGAGAATCAGCGTCAGCGGACCGGGCAGCGATTCGAATATCGGGCGTGCGAAGTCGTACCGGCGCCCCGTGGCCAGCGCCACCTCGACGCCGAGTCCGATCGCTCGCGCGATCGCCTCGCGATTCGGGTCAGGGATATGACCGTCGCCGTCTAGCAGGGTGCCGTCAATATCAAGAGCAATCAGGCGAATCATGAAAAAGGGAAAAGGGTTATTTTAACCCGCCCTCTTCCCTTTTCCGCTTTTTAGAACTGCACCCGGAATTCCCCTGACATCTGGAACTTGGTGATGTCGCCGAACACGTGCTGCTGCACGGTCTGATTCAGGAGGTTGGTCGCCTTCACAGATGCCGTCATTCGATCCTTGGCACCGAAGTGGACGCCAAATCCAGCGTTGACGAGCGTGTAGGGCTTGGTGGTGCCGTGATACGGCGCGTCCAGCACGTCCTGCCAGAACGCGTCGTCGGTGTAGGCGACGGAGAGATTTCCCAGATACCGCTGGTAGGTGAACGAGGTGCCGACGTTGAAGCGGTTGTGCGGCGGCAGATTCAGTTCGCTGAGATCGAAATCCTTCGGATCGGGCGTCGCTTGGTACGTGTAATTGGCGAACGCGTTGACGTTCCGGTTCACCGGGGTGTCGATGCCGAGCTCAAAGCCCTTCTGCGTGCTGTGGCCGAAGTTCTCGTAGGTAAAGCGTCCGGGGAGCGCTCTGCCGGGGATGAAGTTGATGAGCACCGGCGGCAGCGGCCAGTTCGGTGGCGGGTTCGCGGCGGTGTATTGGCCGCTCTTATCCTCAGTGAAGAGGATTTCATCCTTTACTTTGTTGACATAGAACGCGGCCGAGACAACGGCACGATTGGGCAGCATGCCCGAGTAGCCAATCTCGTACGCGTCCAGCGACTGTTCGTTGAGATTCGTGTTGCCGACGATGTTGACCGGAAGCACGTAATTCGCCGGGCCCCCGAGCGCACGCAGATCGACCGGTCTGGCAATCACCGTGGACAGCCAGTTGTTGATCACCGACGGCGAGCGGTAGGCGCGGTTGTACGAGATGCGGATCGTCTGATTGTCCCGTGGCTTGATCAAGAACGCGGTGCGGGGCGAGAACACGACCTTGTCGAGGTAGTCGAAGCTGTCGAGGCGGGCACCAAGATTCAGACGAAAGTAATTGGACAGGAACATGTCGTCCTGGATGTAGCCGCCGGCCTCGGTCCGGTTGTCAGCGAGAGGGGCAATTTCCAAATCGTAGGTGTTGAAACGCAGGTTGCCGCCGTAATTGAGCGCGTGATGCTGACCGAGCGTGGTGACGTTGGACGCTTCGAAGTCGTAGGTGCGGGTGTCGAACGCGAACGTGATCGGCTGTCCAGTGAGGGGGTTCCGCGCGAGCAGGTTGTCGGCATCGCCGTGGAGAATGTTGGTGAAAAACGACGCGCGAAGCGCCTTCTTCGTGTACGCCATTTTGCCGTAACCCATAACGGTCCCGCTCTGTATGTCAAACGGGCCGATGCCCGTGTGCATCATGCCGTCAGTACCCGACACCCCACCGGTGAACGAGAGCTTGGCGCCATCTGCATAGTCGTAGTCCAACCGGCCGTCGAACTTCGGCTGGGTCGTGCCGCTGTTGGTGTAAGCCGGATAGGTGGTGGTCGGCACGGTGCAGACTTCCGGGCGATCGCAAGGGATCTGTCCGGTCGGTCTCGCCAACGGATCCTGTGAGTATCCGCCGGCTGACAGCTTGAACGACCAGCGGTCGTTGATCGCCTGCGCGTGTGTGCCGCTGACGTACCACAAAGAACCGCCGTTCTGACCTTCGGCACCGTTGAATCCACCGAAGCCGACGGTCGCGCTGGTCCCCTGCATCTCTCGCGGCGATTTGGTGATGACGTTGACGACGCCGTACATCGCGTTGGCGCCCCACACGGCTGATGCCGGCCCGCGGATCACTTCGATCTGTTTGATCTCGTTCAGATTCACCGGCAGAAAATCCCACATCACGAATCCGAACATGTCCTGATACAGGCTGCGCCCATCAAGCAGCGCAAGCAGGCCGGTGGCCAGCGTTCCAGTGGCCGCACGGCTGGTCACGTTGATGTCGCGTGCGGACACCTGCGTCATGTTCAACCCCGGCACCGGTCGAAGGAGCTCCGCGAAATTCTGCGACGTCGCGTGCTGAATGGTCGTGGCCGTAATGACCGACATCGTCGCCGGCGCGTTGGTCAGCTTCTCCTCGGTCTTCGATGCACTGACCACCACCGTTTCCTCATACTTCTGTTCCTCTTCCGGTGGGTTGGTCGGCTGCTGCGTTGTGGGGGGCTGCTGGGTTGCGGGCTTCTGAGTCGAAGGTTGTTGGGACGCGGGCTGCTGCCCTGAACCGGACTGCGACGGCTGGGCCGCCGCAATCGGCACACCCACACCCATGGCGCCGACCGTCGCCGCGAGGGCGACGCGACAGACGAAATTCATACACGCTCCTTTGATACCAAGGCTCGACGCGAACCTGAGGCTGATCGCTGGTACATCGGACCGCTCCTCACTCCCAGAGTATCGGCCCGACGGTGAACAGACGTGAATGCGGAGGGAGGGGTCACCATCGGGAGGGCGAGTGGGCCGGGATTTCTGCATATACCACACGCGTGACGAGCGTTCAACACTGCTAGACTGAACGGCCGCAAGAGCTGCCATGACCGTCGAAGCCCCCGCGACCGCGGCTACCGCACGAGACGTGATCTCGCCCGACGAGTGGGCCACCTGGCCCGACGAGAAACTCCTGGATCTGCGGATCTCGCAGCTCGGCGTCGAGATCGAAGGCAGCGTGCTCGAATCGAGGATCGCCGAGCTGCAGCGTGAGATCGACGCGCGGGGTTTGGCGTTTCATCCGCACTTCTGGCTGTCAGCCGAATGGTTCTCGCCCGACGGCGTACCGGGCGTGGCGATCCCTTTCTATCTCGCGCATCCGCGGCTCGAAAAGCTCGAACGCGCCCAGATGCTCGAGGTCGAAGGGGGCAACGAGGCGTGGTGCATGAAGATTCTCCGCCACGAGGCCGGGCACGCCATCGACAACGCCTACAAACTTCGACAGCGCCGTCGGCGCCAGCAACTCTTCGGTCCGTCGTACATGCACTATCCCGACTACTACACGCCGAAGCCGTACAGCAAAAGCTTCGTGCTTCATCTCGACAGCTGGTACGCACAGAGCCATCCGGACGAGGACTTCGCGGAAACGTTCGCCGTGTGGCTCACACCGGAATCAGACTGGCGCGCACGCTACGCTGGCTGGCCGGCGCTGAAGAAGCTCGAGTACATTGACACGCTGATGCAGGAACTGGCCGGGAAACCAATGATCGTACGAACGCATCGGAAGGTGGAGCCGCTCCACGCCGTGCGTAAGACGCTGCGCGCGCACTACGAACGAAAGCGCCGCCACTACGGAGTGGAGCATCCACACTTCTACGATCGCGATCTCAATCGCCTCTTTTCCGACAAGCCCGAGTACGCGGCGAACATGAAGGCCGCTCGTTTCATCGCGCGCGTGCGAAAGGATGTCCGCCGCATGGTCGCGGCCGGCACTGGGGAATACCAGTACACGATCGATCAGGTGCTGGAGAACATGATCAAGCGCGCCAACGAGATGAACCTCCGATTGAAGCGGCCCGAGGACGAAACGAAGCTGGACTTTACGATCATGCTGACGGTGCAGACGATGAACTATCTCCACAGCGGGAGGCATCGGGTGGCGCTGTAAATGCTGAAGGTTGAATGCTGAATGTTGATTTAAGTGCAGATTGCTGATTGTTGATTGCTAATGACGATTGTTGATTGCTGATGAGCAGTCTTGATTGCTGATTGCCGCACCCCACGGGCGGCCACCCTCCCCGGCGAAACCCGCATGGTAAAATAACGCTCCTCAACCGGTTACCCGGGAGCGAAATCATGCGAAACATCGTGCCGGTGGCGCTCGTCTCGGCCATCTGGTTCGGCGCGCTGGCCGCCGCGGCGCCCCAGGGTCCGACGCCTGCCGCCGGTGTGCCAACCTACACCAAAGACATCGCTCCGATTCTGTTCAAGAACTGCACTGGCTGCCATCGGCCCGGCGAGATTGGCCCGATGTCGCTCCTGACTTACGAAGACGTCCGCCCGCGCGCGAAGGATATCCGAGACAAGATCGACGAGGGTGCGATGCCCCCCTGGCATGCCGATGCGCCACACGGCACCTTCCTGAACGAGCGTGGCCTTACCACCCAGGAGAAGAGCACCATCTTCCGATGGGTCGCGAACGGGGCGCCCAGAGGGGACGCCAAAGACATGCCGCCGGCACCGGACTATCCAAAGGGATGGTCGATCGGCACCCCTGACGTCGTGTTCGAAATGCCGGAGGAGTACCACGTTCCCGCTGACGACGTGGTGCAGTACGAATACTTCTACATTCCAACCAACTTCACTGAAACGAAATGGGTACAGGCTATCGAGGTGCGCCCGGGCAGCCGCAATGTCGTGCACCACGTGCTGGTCAGATATCTCGCGAAACCTGATGCCCCGCGGGCCCCATTGCTGAAGCTGAACCCGGCCATCTCGAGGTTCGAACCAACGCCGCCGCCGCTCCATCCGAAAAAAGACGACGGCGTGCCGAGCCGCCTGCTGGCCACGTATGCACCCGGCACGAATCCCCAAGTGTTTCAGCCGGGCACGGCGTTGCGCCTCGAGCCGGGCGGCGTGCTCGAGTTGCAAATCCATTACACCGCGGCGGGGCAGGAGGAAACCGATCGAACCAAGGTCGGAATGATCTTCTCAAAGGACCCATCGCCGCGCGAAGTGTTCGCGACGCAGTTCTTCAACACCACGCTCCGCCTTCCCGCCGGCGCGGCCGATATCAAGGTCGACGCCGACGTAGAATTCGCGCAAGACGCAACGGTCTGGGGACTGTTCCCGCATACTCACGTCCGCGGTAAAAAGTGGGAGTACGTACTGCTGCTGCCCGATGGATCAAAGAAGGCGATCCTGTCGGTGCCTCGCTACGATTTCAACTGGCAGACGTATTACATGTTCAAGGAGCCGCTCCAGGTACCAAAGGGTTCGAAGATCATCTCGAGCGCGTGGTACGACAATTCAGCCGCCAATCGTTCGAACCCCGACCCCACCGTCGACGTAAAGTGGGGTGATCAGACATGGGAAGAGATGCAGTACACGGGCATTCTCTTGTCGCCGGTGCTTCCGCCTAAAGGCGGAAGCCACACAGGACAATAGCAAGTAGCTTCCGCCTTCAGGCGGAAGAAACGAAGGCCTGTAGGCCTGTAGCTTCCGCCTTTAGGCCTGTCGCAGTAGATTGTGGCTTCCGCCTTCAGGCGGAAGAAGCAAGCACTTCAGGCGGAAGAAGCAAGAAGACGAACGACCGAAAGGTAAGATGCATGAGATCTCTCTTCGCTATCGGTGCAACCACGGTGATGCTCGGCGCCGCAATCGTCGCCGCAAACGGACCTTCGGCGGCTCCGGCCTCCAAGGCGCCGATCCCGACGTTCACGAAGGACGTAGCGCCAATCCTCTACAAGAACTGCACGGGCTGCCATCGTCCCGGCGAGATCGGGCCGATGTCCCTCCTGACCTACGAAGACGCCCGGCCGCGCGCGAAGGACATTCGTGACAAGGTTGGGGATGGCGTCATGCCGCCATGGCACGCGGATAAGTCGCACGGAAAGTTCGCCAACGATCGCAGCCTCAGCGACGAGGACAAAGCCACGTTGTTGCGGTGGGCAAACAATGGAGCGCCGAAGGGCGACGATAAGGACCTGCCGCCGGCGCCGAAATACGTCGACGGATGGACACTCGGTCAGCCGGATGCGGTGATCCAGATGCCGGTGGACTACAAGGTCCCGGCCGACGGCTTCGTCGAGTACGAGTACTTCGAGATTCCGACCAACTTCACCGAGGATAAATGGGTTCAGGGGCTTGAAGTTCGCCCAGGCGCGCGTGCCGTGGTTCACCATGTCATCGTCACCGCACGGCCACCGCAGCCGGAACGAAGACCTGGCGGTTTCACGTTCGCGAAGGGGATGGACATTCCGCAAGGCCAGACCGGCGCGGCGGAGGGAGCGAAGCCAGCCGACGCCAAGCACGGTCCGCGTCAGGCCCTCTTCCCTGCACCGCAGCGGCTCGGCGCCTTCATCGGCGGCTTCGCACCGGGAACCAGCGCGTTCAACCTCGAACCGGGATCGGCAATTCTGATCCGCGCCGGTTCGACGATCGTGCTGCAGATGCACTACACGACGAACGGCAAGGAAGCGGTCGATCGGACGAAGGTCGGACTGTTCTTCGCCAAGCAGCCGCCTGAGCGCGAAGTGCGGATGGGAACACTGATCAACGGGCAGCTGAAGATTCCCGCCGGCGAAAAGGACTACTCGATCTCCGCCGACATGACGACGCTGGGAGACGTCTCGCTGCGCTCGCTTCTGCCCCACACGCACCTGAGAGGCAGGAGCTGGGAATATACAGCGATCTATCCTGATGGCAGAACCGAAGTGATCTTGTCGGTGCCGAAGTACGACTTCAACTGGCAGACCGAGTACGTATTCGCGCAGCCCTTGAAGCTGCCGAAAGGCACTCGCATCCACGCGGTTGCGCACTACGACAACTCGGCGTCCAACAAGTCGAATCCCGATCCCACCATCGACGTCGCCTGGGGTGATCAGACCTGGGAAGAAATGATGTTTACCGGGATTACCTACTCGATCGACGGGGTCAAGCCGGGCGAGAACCTGCAGCTGAATCTCGGTCGCGGCAACGGTGGCGGTCAATAGCAACGACGCGGCGCGGTCTTCAGACCATGCCCTGATCCGCATTCCGACCAAGGCTCTGGCGGCCTCTGCCGCTGGAGCCTTTCTTCTTTGTGCCTTCACCCTGGTTGGGAACGCTCACGACCGCATCACCACTCGAATCACGTGGGATCGCGAAATCTCACCGATCTTCGAGGCGAGGTGCGTGAGCTGTCACCGGCCAGGCGGCAGGTCCTCGATTCCCCTCACCAATTATCAACAGGCACGTCCGTGGGCTGTCGCCATCAAGGAAGAAGTGCTGACACGCCGGATGCCAAAATGGAACGCCGCGCGCGGTTATGGCGACTTCGCCAACGATCCGTCATTGTCGCCGTTCGAGATCGCGCTCATCGCCGCGTGGGTCGACGGCGGAGGACCGGAAACCGAAAAGAACAAACCACAGTCCCCCGCCAATCCCGATGTCATCAAGCCATCGACCTTCATACCGCCTGACGACTCGTCGATTCGCCGGTCAACTGCTCGCTGCGCAGAACAGAGCGTCAGCGGCACGTTGCTAGCCGTCCGTCCTGCCCTGGACAAGCAAGGCTCCGCCGGCATAACCGCTTCACTCCCTGGCGGCCGCCAGGAAATCATTGCCTGGATCCGGAATTATGATCCGGACGATGCGACCACATACTGGCTGCGGAGACCACTCACCCTTCCGCGCGGCAGCCGGATTCGAATTGAGAGCACCGCTACCTGCACGATCGATCTCATCTTTGCCAGATAACCAGACTACGGCGCGGCGACGGCAATCACGAACGGCACCGTCGACACCGCGCCGTGCCGCTGAAACTGCAGCCACAGTTTGTAGGTGCCAGGAGCCGGCATCATTGGTTGAAAGGTAATCACCGGTCCACGAGTCGCGGGCTCCTCCGGGTGCACGTGATCGGCCTCGGTCAGGTCAGTATTCACGATCAACATGTGCCCGGGTGCGCCGAGATACGGCTCCAGATCGGACACCGGCTCGCCGGTTTCAGCATTCGTCAGCGTGAACTTCAAAATCGCTTCGCGGCTGGCTCGCAGATTTGTCGCGTCCAGCTTGACGCGGACTCCATGATCGAGTTTTTCCGGCGTGGCATCCGGGGTCAGACTCGCGCCTGGCGTAAAGAGGGCGCCGCGATAGCCTGGAGTGACGATCGCCCGCTGCAGCATCTGCGCTCGTCCACTCTGAGGGAGAAAATCGGCGATGACCACGAACTCACCCGGTGGAACGTTCTCGGTCAATTCGAACGTGCCGTCCGCGACCTGACGCGGGTGGACGTGCCGGAAGAACTCGAGCTGTCGATCGATGATGAACAGATGGAGCACGCGCTCGTGCACGGTCGTAAATGCGGTGACGGGCTGATTGGTCGCGGGGTCGCGAATCGTAATCCGGAATCTGGACGCGCCGAGGCCACCGGCGCCTGGGGTAAACGCAACATCCATCCGATACTCGCCGATTCTCGGCGCCGGTATAGATACCAACTCCATCCCGCACAGCGGACACTTGCCGTGGACCGACGACCTGATGTCGGGGTGCATCGGGCACCAGAAGGCGTCGGGCGCATCGAGGTCGCGGACGATCTCGACGCCAATCCGATCGGCACGAAACACTCGCGAATCGTCGGTCTGTCGGATCGGCTTGGCCCCGTGGGAGAGCAGAAACGAGACGACTGCCGAGGTGTCGGCCGTCGTGAATGCGACGTGATCGAGCTGCTCGTTCGCAAACATCTTCGCGAGGTCAGTTCGCGTCCGATCGGCCCCGGAATCTACGCCAACGCCGTGCGCGCCCAACCATTGACGCGCCGATTCGTAGGCCGCATCAATCGTGTCGGATGCGCCCACACCAGAGGCACTCGCATCGATCCGATCGAACAGCGCATACTCGGCACCGACTCGAACGCCCACCCCAAGCCCACGGAGGAGAACCCGCGTTCCTTTCAGACTGTTCGCGGCTTCATTCATCGCTGCCGCCGGATCGGCGACGCGAAAGTGGTAATGGTGAAATCTCACGGACGGCGCCGCCGGCTGTTGCACACTACGACTCGCGATCAGTGCAACAGAGACCACGACGAGAGCGGACACTCGCATCACGTTTGATGCCTCGATTATAGAACCCAATCAGATTGCCCCCGGGACCGTGAACGTCCAATAAAATGAAATCATGCGCACTGGCTCCCGTGTCGTGTTCGTACTGCTCATCTTGCTCTGCGGCCTGGTGACGATCCCGGCGCGTGCCGGTCGATCGACTGACGGCGGGTGGCTCGAGGCATATCGCGAGCCGGCCGGCCGTTTGATCGGTGAGGCAATGTCGAGCAACTTCGCATGGGAACGGCTCGCCCTGCTCAGCGACACGTTTGGTCCCCGGCTGAGCGGATCGGCATCGCTGAACGATGCGATTCAATGGGCGGTTGCGCAGATGAAGAACGACGGCCTGGAGAACGTCCATGCCGAGCCGGTCAAGGTGCCGTACTGGGTGCGCGGACACGAAAGCGCGGAGATCACCTCACCGCGATCGCGAGCGCTGGCAATGCTCGGCCTTGGCAGCAGCATCGGCACGCCGGCAGAGGGCATCGAAGCGGAGGTCGTCGTCGTTCGCAGCTTCGAAGAACTCGATGCGAACGCGGCGCGCGTCCGCGGACGTACTGTCCTCTTCAACGTGCCGTTCACGACCTATGGGGACACCGTCCAGTTCCGCAGCAATGGACCGTCGCGGGCGGCAGCGCTCGGCGCGGTCGCGACGCTCGTACGTTCGGTCGGCCCGCCGGGACTTCGCCTGCCGCATACCGGAGCGCTGCGCTATGCGGAAGGCGTGCCGCAGATTCCGGCAGCCGCGATCAGCACCGAGGATGCCGACCTGCTCCAGCGCATGCAGGATCGAGGAACGATCGCGCGCGTGCGGCTCCGGATGGAAGCCAAGTTTCTGCCCGATGCGGACTCATTCAACGTCGTCGGCGAGCTCCGCGGCCGCGAGCGCCCTGACGAAGTGGTCGTCGTTGGCGGACACCTCGATTCGTGGGACGTCGGAACCGGGTCGACCGACGATGGCGGCGGATGCGTGGTGACGTGGGAAGCGCTGCGGCTGATGAAAAGGCTGAACTTGCGTCCGCGGCGCACCGTTCGTGTTGTGCTCTGGACCAATGAAGAGAACGGCACGCGCGGGGCGACGGCGTATCGGGACCACTACAAGGAACAGCTCATCGGCCACGTGCTGATGCTCGAGTCCGACAACGGCGTGCTTCGGCCCAGCGGATTCGGATTCACCGGCAGCGACTCGGCCCGAACGCGGATCAAGGAAATCGCGACGCTGCTCCGCGGCATCGAAATCGATCGAATCGGTCAGGGTGGCGAAGGCGCCGACATCGGTCCCAGCGTTCAGGCGGCGAACATCCCGTCGATGTCGCTCGAGGGCGAAGGCAACTATTTCCTGATCCACCACACGCCGGCCGACACCATCGACAAGATCGATCCGATGGACATGTCGCGTGCCTCGGCAGCGATTGCGGTGATCGCGTACGTCGTGGCAGATATGCCGGAGCGGCTACGCTGAAGCCTGCAACCTTCGCTCACGCTTGCAAACGTGCGTGAGCTACGGCTGGCTGGCCGGATGAAGATTGTCCGCCGTAGCCGCGCAGCGCGTAAGGCGACCAATTATTGATGCCGCACCGCTTCCATCGGATCGATCGAGGCGGCGCGATAGACCGGCGCCATGCAGGCCACGGCAGCAACCGCCACCAGCAGGATCGTCACACCCGAGAGAATCAGAGGATCGCGAGAGCTTTCGGTGACCCAACGCGACGCGACCTTGTCAAAGATCACACAAAGGAGCACACCGGCGACCAGCCCGGCTCCCACGTTCCAGGAGGTACTCGACATGACCATGCGGACGACGTCGCGTGATCCCGCGCCGAGCGCCATGCGAATACCGAATTCGTTCGTCCTCGTCGCCACGTCGTAGGAGACGACGCTGTAGAGCCCGACGGCCGACAGCGCCAGGGCGAGCAACGAAAAGATGCCGAACAACCTGGCCACGAGCTGCTGTTGCGCGTACTCTGGAAGATTCGTGATCCAGCCCTGGAGATCGCGCACGCGCATGACCTGCTGCTCACGATCGACGCGAACGAGCGCGGCGCGCACGTCCCGCAGAATCGAGAGCGGAGCCACCTGCGTTCGCACAAGGATTTCGGTGAACATCCGCATCTTCAACGTGTAGGGCACGTAGAACGCAGGTTTGATCGGATTGCGCAGGCCATCGTTGCGCGCGTCGGCCACGATCCCGACGATCTCGAGCCATCCGGCGGCGCCGGCGGCCGCCGGTGAGTACGGCGGCTCGTCTTTGATGCTCGCGAACCGCAGCTTCTGGCCAATCGCGCCACCGTTTGGCCAGTACTGGCGCGCCATCGCCTGGTTGATGACGGCCAGCGTCGCGCCGCGTGCCATCTCGTCTCGGCTCCACAGACGCCCCTGCGTCACCGGAATGTGCAACAGTGGAAAATACTCAGAGCTGACGAAGTTCGATCTGGCCACCGGTTTCTCGAGCGAGGTGTTGCCGAGTATTTCGATCGTCGTGTCACCGCCATTGGCAGGCGGCGTGGCGTTGGTGGAGATGCCCGCGGACACGACCTGCGGCATCGCGGCAATTGCGGCACGCAGACGCTCAAAGTACTCGGATCGCTCCTTCCACGTCTGATACGTGCCGTCGTGGATCGGTATAGGCAGCGACATGGTGTTGTGAGGGTCGTAGCCCAGGTCGGCGTTGGCGAGGCGGAGGAACCCTTTCGCCGCCGCGCCGGCTGCCGTCAGCATCAGAAGCGTCAGCGCAACCTGCACCGCAACCATCGTCCGATGCGTCCGCCGCCCCTGAGGCGTGCCGATTACGCGTCGGGCGCCGGCCTGCACGACGCGGCCGAGATCCGGGCGCGAGAGTTGAAGCGCGGGCCAGACGCCGAACACAATCGCGGTCCCGACCGCGAGCACCGTGCTGAAGAGCAGCACCGGCAGGTTCATCTCAATGACCGATTCGGACGCGAACGAGTTGGTCGGAACCCACGCCACAATCGCCGCCAGGCCTTTCCAGGCGATGGCTACGCCGAGCACTGCTCCCGCCGCCGCGATCGCCGCTGCCTCGGTCAGTAACTGTCGGACAATGCGAATTCGAGGCGCTCCGAGCGCGGCTCGCACGGCAAGTTCCTGCTGCCGATGGGCACCGCGGACCAGTAGAAGAATCGAGACGTTGACACATCCGATGAGCAGAAGCGACGCGACGGATCCCAGCAGAAGAAGCAGCTTCGGTCCCATCGGTCGCGCATACATTTCGATAATGCTGCGCAGGTTCACCTTGAAGGTGTCCGGGTAGCGTCCGGGCGTCTCGGCTGCGAACTGCTGGAGGAGTGGCTGCAGCTCGGCATTCGCCGCCGCAACCGACACGCCGGGTCGGAGCTTCAGCGTCATGCCGTAATAGATATTCGGCTCGAACCTCACCCGAAGCGGTACGTAAATGTCAGCTTCACGCCAGCGAAAGCGCGGCGGCATCACGCCGACGATTTGATAGTTCTTGCGGACGAGCTGAATGGTGCGGCCAACCACCGCGGGATCGCCCGAGTAGTAGCGCTGCCAGAACTGATAGCCAAGCACTACGACGCGCGCCGGATCCTCGCCAGGCGGAGCATCGGCCGGGACGAGCCATCGTCCCATCAGTGCCGGAACGCCCCAGTGATTCGGCGCATTCGGCGACACATAGGAGGCGACGACATCTTCAGGAAGGTCGCTATCGGTGGTCGTGAGGTTCCAGCCGTCCTCGGCGACAACACTCTCGACTGTCTTCGCCTGGCGAAGCTGATCCAGCTGGATGCCGCTCATCCCGGCATACCGAAAACGGCCTGCCGGATCGAGGAGCGCGAGCTGCATCATTCGATCGGCGCCCACATATGGGAAGGGGTTGATGAGGACACCGTAGACGACGCTGAACACCGCGCTCGTAGCGCCTATCCCAAGGGCGAGGGAGAGAACGGCGGTTACCGCGAAGCCGGGACGCCGTCGTAATTCGCGCGAGGCATAACGGAGATCCGCGATGAGAGAGCCCATGACACGGGCTTGGACGAGATTAAACGGGATTCCGTTGGCTTACTCGCTGAACGAAAGACTCGTCTCAGCCTTCGGCTGGCTTGCTGACCGGCTCTACTGAATCGTATAAACGAGATACTCTGCGCGCTTCAGATCGTCGTGGTCGGGAACGATGCCGTCCAGGCTCTCGACTGGCAACATCGACACCGTCGCCACACGCCGCCCATTCAAACGGCGTCGCACGCGTTCGCCGGTGCCCTCGCCGAAATCACTGTGGAACGAACCGGTGACGTGCACAATCACACCCGGGCGTCCCTCGAGCTTGGTGAACGCTGACGCGATGGATTCCGCCATCGTCTCGTCCTTGATGCACTGCGCCCAGTAATAACGTTCGGTGGTCCCCTCCGCGCTTGTGCCAGAGCCGCCGCCCTGGTGCGTGCCACCGCCCATCTGCTCGGCAAATCGATCGTAGTACGCGTCGTGTGGACACTGAAGATCGGCGGCGGCGAGCGGGCGATCCGCTGTGGACAGCGAATCGACCACGGAGCGGCCGGACTTGGCGACGTCGGCTGCGATTCGGCGCGGCACGTTTGCCGCAACCACCGGCCAATGCTGGCGACGGGCAAACTCGACGAGCGGCCGGTAATCCGCGGCATATCGTGGCCACGGGCGCGACGTCTTCAGAAAATCGTCCTCGGCCGACGCGCCTGACAAGTAGGTATCGACCGACGCCTGCACGTCGCGCTCGAACATCTCGAGCGATAGTGTGACGGCGACGTGACGGCGCGCCAGCGCCTCGAGCACGGCGAGCTCGAGCCGATGCGTGTTCGCATCATCGTGCTGTTCACCGATCAACACCACATCGGCGCGAGCCAGATCGGCGGCCATCATTTCGAAGTCGGTAAAGGTGGCGCGTCTGGTGTCGTAAACGCGCTGCGGCACGTACGCGCTCGAGACAATGGCGCCTTCTGGCGCCTGCGCCGAAACGCCCGGCAGACCTCCGAGCAGTATCAACAAAAAAGCCGTTGCCAACGTCTTCACGTGTGTCGCTACGGTCCTCGACGTGTATGGACAGGCCCCTGCATCCAGCGTGCCGTGATCGGGTAAGGCGTCGCGCTTGCCAAGCGCGGTAACCAACCGGACATCCGGCGTTGCCGACGGAATTCCGTCATCGATATCCCATTGTACGCCGTGACCGGACACGCTGAGCCTCAGCGCCTCAACGGCTCCTGCTCTTTGACATAGGCTTGCCGCAGGTGGATCGGCGCCGCCTTGGCGCGCACACGCAGGTTGATCATCTCGACGAACACCGAGAAACCCATCGCGAAGTAGATATAGCCTTTCGGAATGTGCTGCCCGAAGCCTTCGAGCAGGAGCGACATGCCAATCAGCAGGAGAAAACTCAGCGCCAGCATCTTGACGGTCGGGTGTTTGTGCACGAAGGCGCTGATGGTCTCGGCCGCAACCATCATGATGCCGACGGAAATGATCACCGCCGCAATCATGACCCACAGTTCATCGACCATGCCGACCGCCGTGATCACCGAATCGAGCGAGAACACGATATCGAGCAGCATGATTTGCACGATCACGCTCAGAAACGACGCCATCACCCGGCGCGAGCCATGGCCCTCGTCCCCCTCGAGCCGCTCGTGAATCTCGATCGTACTCTTCGCGAGCAGGAACAGTCCGCCGCCGATCAGAATCAGGTCGCGACCGGTAACATCGTGGCCGAGCGCGCTGAACACCGGCGTCGTCAGTTTCACGATCCACGCGAGCGAGAACAGCAGCAGCACGCGGGTCAACATCGCCCCCAACAGCCCCAGCCGTCGCGCGCGAAGCTGCTGATGTCCTGGCAATTTCCCCGACAGAATCGAGATGAAGATGATGTTGTCGACGCCGAGGACGATTTCCAGGAACGTGAGGGTTGTCAGCGCAATCCAGATCCGAGGGTCAGTTATCCAGTCCATGTCGCCATCGTCCTCGCATCAGGGAAAGGATTTGTCGCGGTGACCACCGCACCGGGAGCTGGCTCCCTTGTCCTTTCTGCTGGTTGTCTGTTTCAGTGATTATTACTGAGGTGAATCTCAAACGCCGAACGCTTCCGGATCCCACTCCAAACCGAGCTCCGAAGGCGGGGCCATGTAGCCAAGAAGCGCCGACGAGGCGACGACGGCGGGGCTGGCGAGATACCCTTCCCCACCGTACCCCATCCGATTCTGCCAGTTGCGATTGAAGGAAGTGATCGCACGTTGTCCTTGCACGAGCGCGTCGGGTCCCTGGCCGAAGCACGGACCGCACCACGACTGCCGAATCTGTCCGCCTACGGATCGAAACACCTCGGCGATCGATTCGCCGCGCAATCGCGGATCAGGCGTTTCGATCTGACGACCCACGCCTCCCGACCCGGGAAAGATCGCAAACTCGCGCTCGACTCGCGTCGCGCCTTTTTCGCGCGCCGCACGTAAGACGAGCGCCGCCTGCAGCAGATCGTCATAGCTGCCGTTCGTGCACGAACCAATCAGCGCCTTATCGAACGTCACGTGCTCGCGCGCGACTTCCTCGGCCGGGAACGCATTCCCCGGGCTGAATGGTTTCGCAATCATCGGACGCACGGCCGCGAGATCCAGCGTCTCGTCAATCTCGTAGCGCGCTTCGATTCCCGGACTCACTCGAGGGTAGGGCAGCGTCGACACTCCCTTCCGTCGATACCAGTCATAGGTGACGTCGTCGGGCGCGAAAATCCCGTTGAGCGCTTCGGCCTCCGCCATCATGTTCGCAATCGTGTTGCGATAGGACATCGGCAGCTGCCGCTCGGCATCCACGAGCTCGACCGACATGCCTTGCGACTGCTTTGCACCCCATCTTCGCAGCAATTCGAGAACGATATCCTTGCCGCCAACCCAGGGTTGCAGCCGGCCGGAGAACGTGACCCGTCGCTGTCTCGCGAGAGTGAAGTAGATGTAGCCGGTCGACCAGCCAAACCCGAGGGTGGTCGAGCCGACGCCGATCCCGACCGCACCGTAAGCGCCGTAGGCACGACTGTGAGAATCGGCGCCGGGGATGAACTGACCGGGCATCACGAGGCCTTGCTCGGGAAAATAGAAATGAAAGATGCCGTCGCCAGGCGTCGCGTAGTACGGCTTCTCGATGCCCTGGAGCTGGGCGAATTGACGGCCGATCCGCGTCTGCTTGTCGTCGGCCTCCACGCCAGTGAACACGAAATGATCGTTGGCAATCGCTGCCTGGCGCGGATAAATCCGGTCGCCGCCGGTAATCTGGTTGAACGTGTGAATGGCAAACGGCGCGGTGCCATCCGAAGCCGGCAGGAGGTCGGCGTAGACGCGGAGCGTCAGTCCCGGCTTCACGTCGCGCGGCTCGAGATGCTTGTCGACGCGGTGGGCCCAGACGATCTGCTCGGTCGTGGTCATCGACCGAGCCTCGTTCTCGTCAGGCCAATCGATTGCGGGCGTCACCAGCAGCGAGGCCTTGAACTCACGTCGTCCGACCTCGAAGATCCCTCCGCTTCGCCGGATTTCCTCTTCCTTCTCTGACAAGGGAACCGGCTCGTAGGTTTTTCCGCGCGTCACATTCGTCAGCCGGCGGCTTGCCGGATCGAAGCTGAACTCGTCGCCATCCCGCGCGTCGGCAACAGCTTCAGGGCTCTGAACGACATGGAGCCCGAGATTGAAACTGTTGCGCCTGAAGATGTCTCCCATGTTCTGGCCGCACACGACGACCAGTTGACGCCCCGCCTCCTCCGCCACGCCCTTGAGGCCAGCCGGGCTCATCTCGCGCGAAGAACCGATGGCAAACCGATCGCCGGCAATCACGAAGGTCTCGCCGCGATGCACGCGCGCACGAAAATCCGGCATCAGGTGACGGAACGATCCGGCCTTCCATTTCTCGTCGAGGGTCTCCAGGCTCTCAGAGACACAGTCGGCAGCCGGGGTGATCTGGTCGGTATCGATTGCATCTCGTTTTTTGGCGAGCCGGGTTCCGGGCAGGCTCATCGGGTCCCAGAAAATGAGCGCCTTCCCGGTGATTGGCGAGACCGGCTCGGCGGCCGCGGCTACGGCCGACTGATCCGGCAACGTGTCGGGCTTGAACCCTTCCTTCAGGCGGGCCGGTTCAATCCTGTGCATACGATCCATGCTAGCAGGCCTTCTTCTGCGGCGGTTCCGGGCCTTGATAGCCCGAACACTGCAGTACCGGCAAGGGTGGATATCGCCGAAAGCGTGGGTCTGTGAACGACAGCTCACACAAGTAGAATTCTGATCCGCGTGCGCTCCTCACAATTCGCGCGTGTGCGCAATCGGCACAAAGCCCCACTCGCGGGTCGCGCGCTTGCCCGGAACCGCGAGGATCGGCCATCATGAATCCATGTTCATTTCGGAAGCGCTGACGCGCGGCGTGCGCGTTCGGGTGCAGGCGGAATACTCAGCCGACCAATCGGCGCCTGCCAAGAATCAGTGGTTCTTTCTGTATACCGTTACGATCTCCAACGAAAGCGACCAAACCGTTCAGCTGCTGACCCGTCACTGGCTCATCACCGACGGAACCGGTCACATCGAAGAAGTTCGGGGTCCCGGCGTTGTCGGCAAGCAGCCGACGATGAAGCCGGGAGAATCGTTCGAATACACTTCCGGCTGCCCGCTTTCGACGCCGTTCGGCGTCATGGAAGGCACCTACCAGATGGTGACGCAGAACGGCGAAAGATTCGACGCGAAGATTGCACCGTTCACGCTGAGCGAAAAGTACACGGTTCACTGACGCAATGTTCAATGTTCAATGCGCAATGCTCGACGTCCAAAAGGTCCGGCGTTGAACATTGAGCATTGAGCATTTACTGTCCCTCCACGAATTGCGCCTCGACCGAGAGCGCATCCGTCAACTGTCTGAGATATCTCTTGCGTGGGATTTCTACGGCGCCAAACTGCTCGAGGTGCGGCGTCACCCACTGGATATCGAGCAGGCGAAAGCCTTTCGCGCGCAAACGGTCCACCAGCGCCGCCAGCGCCACCTTGGACGCATCGGTGACGTGGTGAAACATGGATTCGCCAAAGAAGGCGCCGCCGAGCGCCACGCCGTACAGTCCTCCGACGAGACGATCCTCCTGCCACGCTTCAACCGAGTGAGCGATGCCGTGCTTGTGCAGCTCGACATAACTCTCGAGGATCTCGGCGTTGATCCACGTTCCTGGATCGTCGTCGTGCCGATCGGTCTCGGCACACGCGCGCATGACCGCTTCGAAGTCGCGATCGATCTGAACGGTAAACTTGTGGCTCCGGATCACTCTCGCCAATCTCGACGGCACATGAAAGGTGTCGAGCGGAATGATCCCTCGAGGATCGGGCGAGTACCAGCGAATTTCGTTGCCCTCGACCGCCATCGGAAACCAGCCGCTGCTGTACGCCGATACCAGCAGGGTGGAAGAGATCATGACGACAACACCAACTCCGCGCTAACTATTCAGCGCGCAGCGCAATCGCCGGATCCACCCGCATCGCACGCCTGGCGGGAGCGAGGCAGCCAAGAAGGGCCGCCGCGAACAGGATCGTTGGCGCGAGCACGAACGTCGCCGTATCGCGAGCGTCGACACCAAAGAGAAGCGCCTCGAGGAATCGGGTGAGCAACAAGGCCGCACCGATGCCGACCCCGATTCCGATGACGACCAGCCGCAGTCCTTCACCAAGCACGAGGGCGACCAGGTTCGATGGGCGGGCGCCGAGGGCGAGACGCAAGCCCATCTCGTGAATTCGCTCGGCAACCGAGTACGACACGACCGCATAGAGGCCAACGACGGCGAGCGTGACCGCGAGCGTCGCGAAGATGCCAATCAACATCATTTGAAATCGTCGGTTGGCCACCGACGTGGTTACGATCTGCTCCATTGTCCGGACCCGCGCTACCGGTTGATTCGCATCGAGCGTCTGAACCGCCTGGCGCACGGCATTGATGAGGAGATTCGGGTCGCCGATCGAGCGCAGCACGACCGCCATCTGCTCCCTCGGATCCTGACCGAAGTGCACGTAGACCTGCGGTCGAAGCGCACGGTCAAGACCGGTGTATCGCGTGTCGCCAACCACACCGGCCACCGTGTACCAAGGGCCCTCTCGATCGTAGTTGGTCAGCTTGATGCGATGGCCGACAGCGGTCGTGTTCGGCCAGCCCGAGCGCGCCATCGTCTGGTTGATCCAGACGCGCGGCGTGTCGAGCGAAGAAGGCCGAATCGAATCCCCTTCCAGCAGCGGAATGCCCAGCGCTTCGAAGTAGCCGGCCGTGATGACGCGGTAATCGGAGATGATTTCCTGCCCGGGCTCCGGCCGCGGCTGTCCTTCCGCCGTCACTGGGAGAAGATTTTCGCTTCCGCTCAGCGGGACGCCAGAGGTCAATCCGGCGGCTTCCACACCTGGCAGAGCCGAAACGCGGTCGATCAGCGACAGAAAGAAGTCCGATGCGCGTGGCGGCGGGTACGCGGTTTTCGGCAACGCAATTTCCATCGTCAGGATCCGATCGGTCCGGAACCCAGTGTTCACATGGATCAAGCGAACGAAGGTCTGCACGAGCAGAACCGAGCCGATCAGCAGCGTCACCGCAAGAGCGACCTCGAACACGACAAGGGCATTCCGGGTCCGGGTCGCGCTCTTCCCGCCCACCGTGCCGCGCGATCCTTCGCGGAGACCCTCGGCAGTGTCGACGCGGGTGCTATACCAGGCGGGCATTGCACCGAACATGATGCCGGTTATCAGCGAGAGCACGAGGGTAAATGTGACGACGTGCCAATCCAGGCTCGCCTGCGCCGCGGCGGGAAGGGAGGCCGGTGCCATTGCGAGCAAGGCACGAAGCATCCACCACGCGATCGCGAGACCTGCCAGCCCTCCGGCGAGCGCCAGCAGCACGCTTTCCGCGAGTGATTGCCACACGAGCGCCGATCGAGGCGCGCCGAGCGCATAGCGGACGCAGATCTCTCGCTGCCGCGCCGCGGCGCGCACGAGAAGAAGGTTCGCGACGTTCGCGCACGCGATCAGCAGGACCACGCCGACAGCCGCCAACAACACGACCAGCGCTGGCCTGAGCGGGCCGACCAGCTGCTCGCGCAACGAGATGACCCGCAGGGTCCATCCGGCATTCGTGCCCGGGAACTCGCGCGCGATGTCGGCGGCGATTCGGGCGAGGTCTTGTTCAGCGTCGGCCGCGGTCAGTCCGGGCTTCAGCCGGCCGATCAGCGCGAGGCTCTTGCCGCCGCGATTCCGTCGCTGTTCCGGCGTCAGAACGTCGAGCGTCCAGACCACCGGATTGAGCGAAAACCCGAATCCTTGCGGCAGCTCACCGGCCGCGGGAAATCGAAACCACTCGGGAAGCACACCAACAATGGTCGCCGGCTCGCCATTGAGCGAGACCATGCGTCCGCTGACATTCGGATCGCCGCCAAAGCTGCGCCGCCACAGGCTGTGGGCGATAAGTACGATGCGGCCGCGAGTTTCGTCTCCGGGCTCGAACGAGCGCCCGACAATCGGTTGAACTCCGAGGACGGCGAAAAATTCCGAGCTGACACGCACGGCACCGATTCGTTCAGGCTCGCCCCGGCCGGTCAGGTTCACCTGTTCGGTTCGCATCGACGCGAAGTGTTCGAATGAGGTGTTTCGGTCCAGGTAGTCGAGGAAATCAGCCGCCGACGACGGCAGTCGGTCGAAACCGAGACGTTGCTGGAGCTCGGGGCTGAATTCCCATGGCATGACAATTCGATCGGCATCAGGATACGGAAGCGGCCGAAGCAACACCGCGTCGACGACGCGAAAAATGGCGGCGTTTGCGCCGAGACCGAGCGCCAGCGCCAATATGGACAGGGCGGCAAAACCTGGCCGACGGAGCAATGCGCGGAGTGCGTACCTGAAGCTCTGCAAGGCCGTTGTGGGCAACCGATCTCTATTTTGTATGATGGAGCGCCGACGGGCCACGGAAAAAGGGCCGCGGCTCTCGAGGAAGCGCACAGCGAGCAGCCAAATCGTTTGAAGGAGTGACAGTGCCCAAGCTGACAGTAGAAGGATTCGGAACGTTTGATGTCGAGAACGGCAAGCGCCTCGTGCTCGCGCTCGAGCAGGATGCGAAGGTCGACCAACTGCATGCCTGCGGCGGCAACGCCCGCTGCACGACGTGCCGGGTGGAATTCATCGAGGGGGAACCCACGAGGATGACGGTGGCGGAGCAACAGGTGCTCATGGCGAAAGGAGCAATCGGCGTTCGATTGTCATGTCAGATCGTCTGCGATCACGACATGAAGGTGCGTGCGATCAGCCGCCTCAGCGGCAGCGGCCGGCCCGACCCGGGTCCAACGCCGGAGCCCTTCATCACCCCGCCAGTGCAGTGGAGCGAGCCGCACATTACCGATCGCTGAAAGTGCTGATTGCCAATTACTTTCAGGATCACTTCAAATATTTCTCTCGAATCGTTGGCACGAGATATTCATCGAGCGCTTTGTCGAAATCGTAGCGCGGCGCGAATCCCCAGTCGCGCCGCGCGGCTGAATCATCGACGTCGGCAGGCCAGGAGTCCACGATTCCCTGACGCTGCCGGTCGACGTCCCATTCAATCTGAGCGGCAGGAAACGCCTGCAGCACCCGCGCGCGAATCTCCTCGGCCGACGGGTTGAACGCGGTCACGTTGTATTCGGTTCGACCCAGGCGCTCCCGGGGCGCGGCCGCCAATGTCATCAGCGCGTCGACCCCGTCGGGCATCGCCATGAACGGAATGCGCGTGTCCGGGCGGACGAAACATTCATAGCGTTCGCCCCGCGCGGCCGCATGAATCATTTCCGGCGCATAGTCGGATGTACCGCCAGCCGGCATCGTCACCGCCGATATCAGTCCCGGGAATCGGACGCTGCGGAAGTCCACTCGCCCACTTGCCGGCTTGGCCGCGAGCTGCTTGTAGTAGCGCGCGTAATATCGTCCGAGCTGCTCGCAATACAGTTTGTTGCACCCGTACATCGTTGTCGGGTGCGCCCACTCGTCCTCTTTCACTTTGCCGACGGCGGCTTTGGTGTGCGCATCTGGAAGACCATAGGCGGCGATCGACGACGGATACATGAAGACGACCGGTTGGCCGTGCGATTCCGCCTCGTGTTGCGCGAACTCGAGCAGATTCAGCGTGCCTTCGACATTCACCTGATGCGCGGTCACCGGCGTGAACTCGGATCGTGTCGACAGCAGCGCGGCCAGATGGAAGACGAGCTCGACGCGAAATTCCGCCAAAACACGCTCGAGCACCCCGCGATCGAGGATCGATCCCGTAATCTCGCGATCGACCTTCGGCGCGATCGTGCCGTCGAGCCGATTCAGATCGAGCGTCACGATCGCCCGATCGCCACGCTCGGCGAGCCGCGCGATGAGACCGTGGCCAATCTCGCCGCCGGCGCCGGTAATGAGGACAACTGGTTTACGCATTCGGATCTTTACTTCCGGCTAAAGCTGGAAGCCACAAGTCTCGGACAGATTATAGTGGTCACGATGTTCCGACTGCTCGCCGTCTTCACCGTACTCGCGATAGCGTTGCCGGCGGAATTGCAGCCAACATCTTCGTTCGACACCAGCTTCACCGGTGCGACGATGCGAGTGGATTACTTTCATACCGGTGGTCCCAAATCGGGCGAGACGATCTCGCTCGATCGGGTCGTCAACGACGGCGAGTGGCCTGGCAGCCGAACGCAGCTCCTCGATCCCACCAACCTGGGCAAGTACCTGTTCGAGGTCCGCAACAAACGAACGGGAACGATGCTGTACTCTCGCGGTTTTGCGTCCGTATTCGGCGAGTGGGAGACGACCGGCGAACAGAAGACCGTCGCTCGCACCTTTCACGAGTCCTTACGATTCCCCTGGCCAAAAGAGCCGGTTACGGTGACGCTCTCGAAACGACAGCCGGACAACAGCTTCGCTCCGCTGTGGAACACGGATATCGATCCGGGATCCCGTTTCGTGAACGCTGCACCGCTCAAGCAGCACGCGGGACGGGTGTGGCCCGTGTTCGTCAATGGACCGTCCTCGACCAAGGTCGATTTGCTGGTGATTGGCGAGGGCTATACCGCGCCGGAGATGTCAAAATTTCACGCCGACGTCAAACGGCTGTTGCCGGCGCTCTTCTCGCAGGAACCGTTCAAGGGCCGGCAATCGGATTTCAACGTGCGCGCGCTCGATTTGCCGTCTCCGGAGAGCGGCATCAATCGGCCGAACGCGGGGGTGTTTCGCCGAACGCCGCTTTCCACGGAATACAACATCTTCGATTCCGAACGCTATGTGCTGACACTCGACAATCGTGCGCTTCGTGATGCGGCCTCTGCCGCGCCCTACGAATTCATCGAGATCCTCGTCAACGACAAGACGTATGGCGGCGGAGGCATTTTCAACGATCAGGCGACCGCCTCGGTCGACAGCGCCTTCTCTGCGTATGTCTTCGTCCACGAATTCGGTCATCATTTCGCGGCGCTCGCCGACGAGTATTACACGTCCGACGTCGCCTACGAGACCAGTGCAGCCGTCAAACCGGAACCGTGGGAACCCAACATCACCGCGCTGCACGATCCCGCGCAGTTGAAATGGAAGGAGCTCGTGACCGCCGGCACTCCCCTGCCGACACCTTGGGACAAGGACGAGTACGAGAAACACACCGCGGCGATTCAGCAACGCCGCCGTGATATTCGCGCCCGCAACGCGCCGGAAGCAGAAATGGATGCGCTCTTCCGTGAACAGGAGGCCTGGGATACGAGGTTTCTCTCGTCGATGAAGTATTCAGCTCACGTGGGGGCCTTCGAGGGCGCCGGCTACGAAGCACGCGGGCTGTACCGCCCCGAGGCCGATTGCATCATGTTCACGCGCGATCATGTCGGGTTCTGCCGCGTCTGCCGGCGTGCAATCGCGCGCATCATCGATCTGTATTCGAAGCAGATAGAGAGCCGTCCGCGCCCGTTTTCCTTGGCTTGCGTTTGCGTGACACGCTCACATGAAAAGCACGCGCCTCATCGAGATGATTGACGCGAGGATGGCGAACAGTGTCGCCAGCAGACAAATCAGCGCACCGACCATGTGGTTCACCCGCTCCGGCTTGAGCGGGTCGAGCCACATACTCGTCAGATAGCCACCGACGAACCCTCCGATGTGTGCGTAATTGTCTACACCTGAGAGCAACAATCCAGAAATGAAGATCGTCAGCGCGCAGTTGATCGCGTGGGTTCTGATCATGCTGCTGCCGCCGCGATTTCCGTAATGCAGCAGGGCTCCAACCAGCCCGGAAATCGCCGCCGATGCGCCGAGCGTAAACGACGCGCCGCCGAGCAGTGGCACGCCTGGCAGCAGGTAGCCCATGACAGAACTCAGAAGAAACCCGCTGGCCGAGGAGATCGTGTAGATAATCACCAGCCGCGCGCCGCCATACATGTCGGCAATCGCCGGTCCGAGATCGCGCACCCAGAACATATTGAATGCGATGTGCAGCAGGCTCCCGTGGAGCCAACCGGCGCTCAAGATGGTCCACCATGCCCCGAACGCGAACACCG
>JBPYFA010000397.1:0-6682 GCA_051986585.1 Vicinamibacterales bacterium
TAGCGATTAGCGATTAGCGATTAGCGATTAGCGATTAGCGATTCACCGTCCTCCCACCAGATCCTGCAGCTGGATCGGGACAGGAGTGAAGCACAGGATGAACATAATCAGGGCGAAGATCGCGATCAGATTTCGTTCCATGCCGAGCGGTTCTTGTTCGTAGATAACTCGTGGGTGGCGCGGCCCAAGCATGAGGAGCATCACGAGCATCATCACGGTCATCACCAACCAACTGACCGACACGAAGGTCATGGCGATCGCGCTTCCGACGGTCAGGATGGAGATCGGCGTCGACCATCGACCGAGCGTGGCATAAGTGATGTGGCCGCCGTCGAGCTGGCCGAACGGAAGCAGGTTCAGCGCGGTCGCCAGCATGCCGAACCAGGCGGCAAACACCATCGGGTGAATGTTGACGGTGTAGCCGTCCCGCACGGGACCGATGATCGCAAGCGTGGCAATTTTGAAGAGCAGCGGTTCGCCGAGATACAGCACACTGCCCTGGGTCGGAGCGGGAACCACGTTGGATAGCGTCATCCCGAAAAACAGGGCCGGCACCAACACGACAAATCCGGCGATGGGTCCCGCGACGCCGATATCGAACAGAATCTTGCGCGAAGGAAATGCTTCGCGAATCTTGATGACGGCGCCAAGCGTGCCCGTCAGGAAGAACAGCGGCGGCATGGGGATGAAATAGGGCAGGCTGGCGTCGACGTTATAGCGTCGGCAGAGCAGGTAGTGCCCCATCTCATGTGCGCCGAGGATGGCGAGAAGCGTGCCGCTGTACCAGAAGCCCTGAAGCAGCAGCGTCCACCGCAGCGGCACCTGCCGCGCGGAAAACTCCTGGATGAACGAGACATAATGCAGGGCACCGGCGACGGTCGTGGTGCCAATCGTCAGGAGGAGCAACAGCGCGTGCAACCAGAGGCGGCTCTGGAACTTGCGCCTGGCAGCGAGTCCAAAAGAGGCGTCGAACGGCTCGAGCGGAAACTGGGTTCCGGGATACCCCGGATCATCATGAGGCAGCGACAATTACCCTCCGATGTTCTGGAGGTCCTTGCCGGGCTTGAACCGAATCGTGCGACCGGGAGGAATGCGCACTTCTTTGCCAGTCCGCGGATTGCGACCAATCCCGCGTTTCCGCGGCTTCACTTGGAATACGCCAAAGCCGCGCAGTTCGATTCGCTCGCCGCGCTGCATCGACAGACGCATCGCGTCGAAGACGGCGTCGACCGCTACCTCGGCTTTGACCTTGGTAATGTCGGCCACCTTGGACACCTCGTTGACGATGTCGACTTTGATCATGCTTAGGCGCTCCCAAGTAATTGTAAATAGAATAAATATATACACTTACGCTGTCAAGCTACTTGCTAACTGATCTCCGAATGCGACAAAAACGCGCCTCGGCAGCTCCCACGGTCGTGCTCGTAGGACGGCCAAACGTTGGGAAATCGACGCTTTTCAATCGAATCACCAACTCCCGGCGTTCCATCGTGACCCCGATTGCCGGCACGACACGGGATGTGATCTCGCAGCCTGCTGAGTGGCAGGGAGTTACGTTCACTCTCGTCGATACCGGTGGAATGTTTGGCGCCAGCGAGGATCCGCTGCACGAGCTGGTGGTCGTTGCCGGCAAGCGCGCCCTCGAGACTGCCGACGTCGTCGTCTTTGTGGTGGATGGTCGCGAGGGCCTCGTCCCCGGCGATCTCGAAATTGCTGAACAGTTGCGCACGGCTGATGTGCCGGTGCTTCTGGCGGTCAACAAGACCGACGACAAACGAGCGCGCGGGCGGACCGGTGAGTTCTACGAGCTGGGATTCGAACCGGTTGTCGAGATTGCCGCGGAACACTCTCTGGGTGTTGGTGACCTTCTCGACGAAGTGGCGACGCAACTGCCGGCCCGCGGCGAATCGGGCACGCTTCCCGACAGCTTGCAGGAGACGGCGGTCGCGATCGTCGGCCGTCCGAACGTCGGTAAGTCGTCGCTGCTGAACCGACTGCTGCGGGAAGAGCGCTCAATCGTGAGCGCCATGCCAGGCACGACGCGGGATACCGTCGATGCTGTGCTGAAGTGGCACCAGCGCACATTCCGGATTGTCGATACTGCCGGCATCCGGCGCGCCGGGCGCGTAGCGCGAAGCGGCCAACTCGAGTCGCTCAGCGTCGTCGTTGCGCGCCGGGCCATTGAAAAGGCGGACGTCGCGGTGCTTGTGATCGATTCGACCGAGGGAGCAACCGACCAGGACGCGACCATCGCCGGCGAAGCAGAAAAGGCGGGGTCCGGCATCGTGATTGTGGCCAACAAGTGGGATTTGATGAAGGGGCGAGGCCACGACTTCTCGAAAGGCTTCGACGACAAGCTTCGCCAGCAAGCGAAGTTCCTCGATTACGCCCCCATCCTGCATATCTCCGCGCTCACCGGAGAGCGTGCACCCAAGCTCCTCGAGACGATCGATCGGATTGCCGAAGCGCGCGTCAAGCGGATTCCGACCGCCGAATTCAACCGCTTCATTCAAACCATCACGGCCGAACACCCGCCGACGAGCCCGGGGCGCCGCCGTGTTCGTATCCTGTACGCGACCCAGCGCGGCGTGTCACCGCCGTCGTTCATTCTGTTCACGAACGTCGCAACGGAGTTCCACTTCTCGTACGAACGCTATCTGACCAACCGGATTCGTGAGGAGTACGGGCTCATAGGGACCCCGATTCGGCTGCAGGTGAGGAGGAGGGAGAAGGCGGGTCGCTGAAATTTCTGATTGTTGAATGCTGATTGCTGAATGACTGCTCAGGGCGCGGCCTCGAGGCCGCGCAGTAACCGATTCATTCAGCACTTAGCAATCAGCATTCAGCAATTTCAGCTTTCACTCCGATGCGTCGCCAGCCACGCTCCAAGCAAACCGAGCCCTGCGAGCGTAAACGTGTAGGTGAGAGAAGTGGTTGCACGCCAGCTGCCGAGGTCGACTGTGAGGGGCGCGCGCAGCAGCATGAAATGCGTGAACAGGGCGACAATCGTGGCCAACAGGCCCCAGCGGATGATCACGACGTTGAAGATACCGATGATGCACAAGCCGATCGCGAGGTCGAGGATTGGCGTGCCGGCGGGAAACATTCCCTCGATCACGACCCACACGAAGACGAAGCTGCCAGCGAGCCAGGCGGCCCACGCGCGCTTCAAGAGCATCAACAACGCGACGATGCCGGCAACGCCGAGCATCGAGTTGGTCATCGCGCTATTGAACTGGTTGACGACATCGGCCAGAACGTACCGCGTTCCCATCAGAACGCTGGGATCCGTCCAGGCCGGCATCGGTGCGGGCGAGCCAAGCAGCTTCGGAATGAAGTTGTGCGCGGCGTAGAACAGCGTCATCGCCATGCCGGCCGAGATGCCGATCAGCACATCTCGCCCCACGTGTGGATCTCGCCAGCGGCCCGAAACCAATCGGGTCCAGCCAATCAGGCTGTCGGGCGAGAACCGGCGGATGTACGGTTCCACTCCAAGGTAGGCGAGCCACATCACCGCCGCCTGGAACAAGGCGGTGCCAGCGCGCGCGAAGAATCGGTTGGCCTCCCGGCCGACGTCGGCGAAATGTGTCGCGCCAAGGACCCAGCCGACGAGGCTGGCGACGAGCACGATTCCCGCCGTCCGAAGCGCCCCGCGGCGATCGCCGCGACCCGCGTTGATGTTCCTGCGCGCCAGCACGACGGCGGCGATCATGAGCCCGGGCATCACGAGTGAGCTGATCCCGTTGACGATCCGATCGAAGATCGACGGCGTCGTGGGCGCCGAGCGTGATGAGTGCGACCACGGGCCGACGATTTCAAACGCAATGGGTTTGCCCTTATACGCGCCGGCTTCGATTCGGAACACCACGTCCGAGCTGTCGCTCAGTTTCCCTTCCCATGCGGCTCGCTCGTCCACGAAGGCGATCGGATTGAATGTGGGCGCGACAGGCTTGAACGCCGACATCTGGAGTCCCGCGGCCTCGAACAGCGGATTCCAGTTTGTCGGAGTACGAGGCGTGCCGCCGTCGAACGGCTCCGGGATGGCGATCAGTTCCGCCAGCCGGCCCGAGGCATCGACGACGATGAGCGTCATGTCGCTGACGTTCAGCGGCGGGTTGCCACCGCTCACTGCCACCTGATCCAGCGGGACGAGCGGTCTCGGGCTGGTCCGATGCCACAGGAGGAACGCCTCCGGCCGTTCGTTCTTCAACTGGTTCCATCGATCGGGAGCGGTCGAATGCGAGGCGACATATCGGGCGTAATCGGTCGACATCGCGAGGCCTGACGCCGACGAGTGGCCGCTCGTCTCGAAACCGAGCTTCGCCAGCGTTTCGATCGCCCGATCCTCGAGCACCGCTGGCGGTTTCGGCGTTGGGACGGCGTTGATCAGCATGACGCGCTGATACATGACCGTCAGCGCGATCAGCACGATGCCGATCCACGCGACCGCGATCCCGATCCAATGCGATCGCAGCGCCTCCGACGCCCCCGCGGCGGCGACCATCTCGGGCGATGGCGTTTCACCCGCAGCGAGCGCCGCTGCCAGTGGATTGCCTCCGGGCAGCGACGCGGACACCGCCATCGCGGTAGCGGGACGTTGAGCCGCTTCCGGACGGAGACAGCGCATGATGGCGTTCTCCACATCCGGTTGAATGTCGCGGACGACCTCCGATGGCGGCAGAATTCCCGACTGTTCGCGTTTTCGTATCAGCTCGGCGAGATTCTGCGCATCGAGCGCTCGCTGACCGGTGAAGACCTCGTAGAGGACGAGTCCGAGCGCATAGATGTCGCTGCGGGCCGTGACTTCGCCGCCTGCCAGCTGCTCGGGGGCCATATAGGCCGGCGTGCCAGCGCGAATGGCTTGACCGGCGATTCCGGCAAGGCCGAAGTCCATGATCCGGACTTGACCCGATCCGTCGACCATCACGTTGGCCGGTTTGAGATCGCGATGGACGACGCCGCGTTCGTGCGCCGCCGCCAGCCCGGCGCACAACTGCCGCGAGATCGTGAGCGCCCGGTCTTCAGGGAACCGGCCGATCCGTCGAAGCAGCGACGACAGGTCCTCGCCGTCGATGTACTCCATCGAGATGAAGGTGTGTCCGTCGACCTCGTCGATGTCGTAGACGCGGCACACGTTGGGATGGGAAACCAGCCGTGCCATCCGGACTTCGGTATGGAGCTGGGTGAGACGGGCGGGGTCCTTGTCGACGTCGGTGGGGAGGAACTTGAGCGCGACCGCCGTACCGATCTTCAGATCGTCGGCGCGATAGACCTCGCCAAAACCGCCGCGTCCGAGCCGCTCGATAATTCGATAGCGTCCGCCAAGCAGCGTGCCGGGAGGGAAGCGGCCATGATCGATTGAGCCGGAAGAGGAGAGCCACGCAGCGGAAGAGGAGCTGACACCTCTCCCGGATGAAGACAACGCGTCCGAGCTCACCAGTTTTGTTTCGGTCTCGGACGTGCTCAACCGGGTCACGTCGTCTGGCACGGGCGTGAGTATATTCTCTTCGCGATCCGCGATTTGGGGGTGCGCAAATCGCTGGATCGACCTTTTTGTCGAATTCGGCCTCGAAGGTTCGCGTTGCCGTCAGCGGTTCGCCGGTCGGAAGTCGCTGTCGCGGTTTGAGGTTCGGCGACCCCGCACGTCGATTCGGTCGGATGCGGATCAGTGCCATGGATGGCGGCTCCCATATCTTGCTTGTTACGGTATACTTACCCTGCGCCCTGCAACCCCGGTGTGATCACGGTAGAGATTCCGAATCGATCGTTATTCCGGCAGCCTGAGGTGTGCGAGATCGCCCAGGTGCAGCCGTACGTTCTGCGTACCTGGGAAGCGGAGTTCCCGGAGCTGGGCGTGTCGAAGACCGCCGGCGGCCCGCGGGTCTATCGCCGCGCCGATCTCGAGTTCGTCCTTCGCATTAAGCATCTGCTGTTCGTCGAAGGGCTCACGCTGGCAGGAGCGCGACGGAAACTGCTCGACGAGGTGCCGGCCGCCCAGACGGTCAGCGAGGGACTCGACGAGTTGCTCGGCAGCGATGCGCGCGAGCGAATTCTGCTGGTCAAACGCGGTTTGAAAGAGATCGCGGTGATGCTCGCGCATAGTCCATCGACGTCGAACACTGCGGCCGCTCAGAGCTTGTTCGACCTGGTCGACTCGAAGTCGTCCTCGGCCAAGAAACTGGCCGTCGGCAAGAAAGCGGTGGCGGGGAAGAAGAAGAAATAACGTAGCTTCCACCTTCAGATGGAAGATCGGACGTAAACCTTCCACCTTTAGGCGGAAGATCGAATGACGACTTGTAGCTTCCACCTTTAGGTGGAAGATCCGCCAGGCGGAAGAAATGAGTCCGCCTTCGCACCTTCGGTGCTTCGGCGAGACCGAGAGACGTCTCGGCCTCGCCGAGACGTTTTCTCGGGATGTGGCGCAGCCTGGTAGCGCACCTGACTGGGGGTCAGGGGGTCGCTGGTTCGAATCCAGTCATCCCGACCACATTTCGCCGCCCCGTTTGCAACGGATTTGCAACGGGGCGGTTCTTACCGACGCTGCCTCGTGAGCCGACCCACCCCGATCCGAAGCGCTCATCACAGAATTCTTCAATAAAGGCCGACACGGAGGAAGCCGTCATCGACGCCGTCTGCGATTACCTCTCGGGTCAGGGCTATCGCATCGACCAACGGTGGGACC
>JBPYFA010000398.1:0-15176 GCA_051986585.1 Vicinamibacterales bacterium
GACTTGACGTGCAGCTCGGTCCAATTGTCCTTGCGATCGAGCTTGATCTCCCCTTCCTTGATGTCGCCCTTCAGCTCGCCTTCGATCTCGACACGGTGTCCGATGTTCTTCTTGAGATCGTCGTCACCGCCGAGCCAATAGAACACGTTCGTGTAGTTGCCGGCGGTTCCGATCGCGGTCGTCGTAACGTTGCGCTCCGCGCTCGAGGCCGACCCCGGTTCGCTCGGCAGATTGCTGATCAGGTAGTCGTTATCGCCTTCGGCTTTGATGAGGCATCCGCTCAGCTTGATCTTTTCGTCTTTGGCCGCAGCCTGAACGGATGTGTTCACGGCTGCGACAGCGGTGACTGTGGCGGCTGCAAGCACCCCAGCCAGTAATGTGCGATGTGTGCTCATGAGATCTCCACCTCAGTGCGATTCCTTGCACGAGGTGGGCCAGACCGACCGCGTCAGTCCTGGGCTGCGACGGATCTTGCGACGGATCTATTGAAGACCGCCGCGAATAGAGGTGATCCGCTGCGTGTTGAAACCGAGCCAGTGCATGCGCCCGACGTACCGTGCGTGCTCCACTTTGATGCAGCGATCCATGACGACGGACAAGCCGCCGGCCTCCGCGATCCGTGCGCCTTCCTCGTTGATGACGCCGAATTGGCACCACAGAGTTCCGGCGCGAACCTTCACCGCTTCCTCTGCGATCGCCGGCAGCGCATCCGGCGCACGAAAGACGTTAACGATGTCGATCGGGACTGGAACGTCGAGAAGAGTCTTGAAGCTCTTTTCGCCCAGGATTTCCGATTCGCGCGGATTGACCGGAATCACGCGGTATCCATGCCGACGCAAGTAGTAGCCGACGAAATAGCTCGCCCGCAGCTCGTTCTTCGACAGGCCGACGATCGCAATTGTCTTTGCGTTGTACAACACGCGTTGGATCGTCAGCGGATCCTGGTAGCGCGCGAGATCGAATGTCGTCGACGGCGTCATGCGGTAGCCACTCCGTTCCTCGCGCCGGCCGAGGTGCGAGCGAATCCCTGCTCGAGATCCCAGATCAAATCATCAACCGATTCAGTACCGACCGAGAGGCGAATGGTTCCGGGACCGACACCTGCCGCCCTGAGCTCGTCGTCGTTGAGCTGACGATGGGTCGTGCTGGCGGGGTGAATGATCAGGCTCTTCGAATCGCCGACGTTGGCGAGGTGCGACCAGAGCGTGACGCCACGAATGAAGTCCTGCCCTGCCGCTCGCCCGCCGACACAGTCGAACGAAAACACGGCGCCGGCGCCGCGCGGCAAATACTTGTCGACCAGCTGACGATAGCGGCTCGTCGGCAAGCCCGGATAGGTGACCTTCGAGGCGAGCGCGTGGCGATCGAGGTAATTCGCAACCGCGATGCTGTTCTCGACGTGGCGGGCCATCCGCAGCGACAAGGTTTCGAGTCCCTGCAGGAACAGAAATGCGTTGAAGGGGCTCATTGCGGCACCAAGGTCCCGCAGCGTTTCCGCGCGCAGCTTCATGACGTAGCCATACGTGCCGAACGTCTCATGAAACTGCAGCCCATGATACGCCGGCGACGGATCGGCCATCACGGGAAACCGGCCGTTCGACCAGTTGAATTCCCCCGAGTCGACAACCACGCCGCCAATGCTGGTGCCGTGGCCACCGATGAATTTCGTGGCGGAGTGGACGACGATGTCGGCCCCCCATTCGATCGGACGACAGAGGTAGGGCGTGGCAAACGTGTTGTCGACGATCAACGGGATCTGATGCGCGTGCGCGATTGTCGCCACGGTTTCGACATCGAGCACATTGCCCGCAGGGTTGCCAATGGTTTCCCCATAGAGCAGCTTCGTGTTCTCACGAATGGCCCCGCGCCATGCCGCATGATCGTCAGGATCCACCCACGTGAGCCCGACGTTCATTTTGCGCAGCAGGTGCTTGAACTGATTCACGGTCCCGCCGTAGAGCGCCGACGATGACACCACGTGATCGCCCGGCTGCAGCAGTGTGAAGAGTGCCGCCGCCTGCGCGGCGATCCCGCTCGCGAACGCGACCGCGCCGCAGCCGCCCTCGAGGTTCGCCATGCGCTCTTCGAACGCCGCGACCGTCGGGTTCATGATTCGTGAGTAGGTGTTGCCGAATTCCTGAAGATTGAAGTACGCCGCCGCGGACTCAGGATCTTCGAAGACGTAGCTGGTCGTCTGATAGATCGGCACCGCTCGAGCGCCGGTGTTTGGATCCGGTCGCTGGCCAGCGTGCACCTGACGTGTTTCGAACCCGAACTGACGTCCTTGTTCCGTGCGAGGGGTGTATTCCATCGTCTCCTGCCTGCGCCAGGGGCCCTAGATCGCGTACCTGGCGAGAAATTGCTGCACCATCGGTGTCTGCCGCGCTTCCTCCAGCAGGAAGCAATCGTGGCCGTACGGCGCGTCGATGATGTGAAGCTCCACATCCTTCCCGAGCGTTCGCAGCGCCGCCGCCAACTCCTCAGAACCGGCCGGCGGATACAGCCAATCGGAACTGAATGCGATCAACAGCGTTCGTGCGGACACGTTCCGCACCGCCTCGAGAAGCGAGCCTTTGCCGTACTGCCGCGCCAGGTCGAAGTAAGTCAGCGCCCGCGACGTATACAGATACGTGTTCGCGTCGAAACGTTTGACGAACGAGTCTGCCTGGTAGCGAAGGTAGTTTTCGACCTGGAACTCGGGATCGGTGAGCGTGTAACGGATGTCGTCTGCAAACTGCAGCTGCCGCCCGAACTTCACGCCAAGCGATTGCGCCGACAGGTATGTGATGTGCCCGACCATCCGCGCGATGCCCATGCCGGCATCTGGCTTTCGCCCGGTACCGTAGTAATGCCCGCCCTGCCAATCCGGATCAGCCATGATGGCATTGCGAGCGATCGCGTTCCAGGCGATCCCCTGTGGCTGGATCGCATGAGTGCTCGCAATCGCGACAATCGAATCGACCTGGTCCGGATAGAGAATCGCCCATTCAAACGCCTGCATCCCGCCGAGTGACCCACCCGCGACGGTGGCAAGCCGATCGATCCCAAGCTCGTCGAGGAATGCGCGTTCGGCGCGGACCATGTCGGCAACGGTGATCACCGGGAAGTCCGACCCGTACGGCCGGCCGGTGGCCGGGTCGATCGACGAAGGCCCAGTCGTACCGCGACAGCCGCCGAGCAGATTGGTCGAGACGACAAAGAACCGATCGGTGTCGAACGCCTTGCCCGGACCGATCATCCCATCCCACCACCCGAGCGATTTTCCTCGCGTGCCATCGCGGTCGTCGGCTGCGAATCCGTCTCGCGTGCTGGCCTCGCCAGGCGTCTTGGCAAAGCCGGCGGCGTGCGCATCGCCGCTCAACGCGTGACAGACGAGAATGACATTGTCGCGCGCGGCTGACAGCCTCCCGTAGGTTTCGTACGCGATCTGAATTGGAAATAAATCGTCGCCGCAGTCCAATCGAAGCGGGCGTGGCAGATTCACGAATCGGGTTTCGACGGTACCAACGGATCCTGGAACGGTCTTCGACGCGGGCGAGCCCATGTGCGTGATCATATCGCCTCTGTCTGGCGGGTCATGTCCGTTGTATGATCCGTCACTTCGGGCTTATTCAAACAGCGGTCAAAGGGGGCTTCACGATGGCTATGGCAACGGTCAACAACGGAGTGAACGTCCAGGCGCTGCTCGATGCGCGCGAGGTACTGAAGGGCGCACCCGAGGCGGCAAAGTTTACGTGGCGCGCGTCGTGCAAATGGAAGAACGGTACGCACAGCAAGACCAACGTGTCGGGCTTCTTCGGTCTCGGCCAGGAGCAGAAGCATAAGACCGAGACTTCATTCGAGGCCGATCATCCCGAGATTTTCGCCTCGGAGGACAACGGCATTACTCCAATCGAGTACGTGCTCGTCGGTCTGGCGAGTTGCCTCACCGCTGGCGTTGCCGCCGTTGCACAAAATCGCGGCATCCAGCTTCGGTCGGTTGAGTCGAAACTCGAAGGCACGATGGACATCCGCGGCATTCTCGGGGTCGACAGCGACGTCCGCAACGGCTACGACGACATCAAGGTGACGTTCAAGATCGACGCGGACGCCTCGAAGAAGGAAATCGAAGCGCTCGTCGCGCAATCGCAGAAGCGATCGGCCGTCTACGACGTGATCACGAACCCGGTCAACGTCACCGTCGAAGTCGTGTAGCGAACACCCCAGGGAGAGCGATCCATCGAACGCGTCACCACCGTCGTCGTCGGGGCCGGCCACGCCGGCCTGGCGGCGAGCCGGTTACTCACTGAACGCTCGCTCGACCACGTCGTGCTCGAGCGCGGCGAGGTCGCGAACTCGTGGCGCCGCGAGCGCTGGGACTCCCTCCGGCTTCTCACGCCGAACTGGCAGACCCGCGTGCCTGGATACCAGTACGCGGGTCCCGAGCCCGACGGCTACATGACGATGGGTGAGGTGATAGCGTTCCTCTCGCAATTCGCCAGCCTCTCGTCGGTGCCGGTCCGCACCGACACCAACGTCACCGCGGTGACGCGCGTAGACGACGGGTTTCACGTCGCGACGAGCAACGGAGACATCCGCTGCCGAACGCTGGTGATTGCGAGCGGCGCGTGTAATCTGCCCAGTGTTCCGTCGATTCGCTCCTCGATCCCACCTGCGATCGAGCAGTTCACGCCGTTCGAGTATCGCAATCCAGGCGTCCTGCCCGATGGCGGCGTGCTGGTCGTCGGCGCATCGGCGACCGGCATACAGCTGGCCGCAGAGATCCACGAGTCCGGCCGCCCGGTGACCTTGTCGGTCGGCGAACACGTTCGGCTGCCGCGCACGTATCGCGGACGCGACGTGCTCTGGTGGATGGACGTGTCGGGAGTCTGGAACCAGCGGTTCGACGAGATTGACGATCTGACGCGAGCGCGCCGGCTTCCATCACCGCAGTTGGTGGGCACACCGGAACGGACGACGCTCGATCTCAACACGCTGAGCGCGATGGGCATCGAGCTGGTCGGCCGGCTCTCTGCCGTCCGCGATGGACGGGCGCTGTTTTCGGGCGGGCTTCGCAATATGTTTTCGCTTGCCGATCTGAAGATGGAACGTTTGCTCGACACGTTCGACGAGTGGGCGCGTGGCAGCCACGCGCGCGAGAGCGACGTGGATACGCCGGAACGCTTCGAACCGACGCGAGTGCCGCCCGCATCGCGCCTTCAGCTCGATCTGCGCAGCGGCGAGATCCGTTCGATTGTGTGGGCGACCGGGTTTCGACCGGACTACCGGTGGTTGCACGTGCCGGTGGTGGACGAGAAAGGTTACCTCCGTCACACCGGCGGAGTCGTCGATTCGCCGGGCATGTACGCGCTCGGCCTGCCGGTGCTGCGCCGGCGCAAGTCGAGCTTCATCCACGGCATTGAAGACGACGCGCGCGAGCTGATTGACCATCTGTCCGGCTTCGTGCGTGGCTGAGCGCGGTAAGCGGCCGCAGGTTCAAGCCTTCTCTTCCTCTTAGTCTGATAGGTCACGCCTTGACATTCTAGGTGAGGCGGCATATCGTCCACACACCTAGAATGTCTACCAAGAGAGACCGGGACAGAATCGAGCTGTTGCAAGGTACGCTCGACCTGCTGATTCTGCGGACGTTGCGGTTGGGGCCGGCGCACGGGCACGCCATCGCGAAGGCGATTGAGCACGGCTCGGATCGCGTCCTTGCCGTCGAGCAGGGTTCGCTCTATCCCGCGCTGCACCGGCTGATCAAGCGCGGCTGGATTACGTTTGACGAGGGCACGTCGGAAAACAACCGCCGGGCAAAGTTTTACTGTCTGACGGCAAAGGGCCGCAAGCAACTCGATGTCGAGACGAGCAAGTGGGACAGGCTGGCGCATGCGATCGGCCGCATCCTCCGGCCCGCGCCTCAGGAGTGATTCCCATGGCTGACCGGCCACGGTTCGGTTTGCCTCGACAACGATGGGCGCTAGACGATCTCGATCGCGATATCCGCGATCACATCGAGCACCAAGTACAAGACAACATCGATCGCGGCATGACGCCGGAAGAGGCACGCCGACAGGCGATGCTCGCCTTCGGCAACGTCGCCCTTGCGATGGAAGACACGCGCCGTGTGTGGGTATCGGCCTGGCTCGACGAGCTGCGGCAGGATCTCCGCTACGCGGCGCGCACGCTTCGTAAGAGTGGCGCATTCGCGATCGCGGCAGCGACGACACTGGCGCTCGTCATCGGTGCCAACACCACCATGTTCAGTGTCCTGAACGCGGTTCTGCTGCGGCCGCTCCCATATCAGTCGCCGGAGCAATTGGCGATGTTGTGGACGGAGGATCCCACCCAGAATCTCCGCGAAGGCCGATCCGCGCTCTGGAATGTTGAACAATGGCGCCGTCAGAGCCAGAGCTTCACCGACTTCGCCGTGTTCGATGCGATGTCGACCACACTGACCGAATCCGAGGGAGCGGAACAGATCATCGGCGCAAGCATGTCCCCGAACCTGCTATCGGTCCTCGGCGTGCAACCGGCCCTGGGGCGCAGCTTCTCGATCGACGACCAAGAGCAACAGCCACCGCGCGAGGTACTGATCAGTCACCGCTTTTGGCAAACGCGTTTCGGAGGTTCGAGCGGCGCGATTGGCGCAACCCTGGTACTCAACGGTGCCGTGTCGCAGATTGTCGGCGTCCTGCCTCCTGACCTCCGAATCGCGACACTCGATGCCGACGTGTGGACGCCGACCACGATGTCAGAAGGTGGACGAGCGAGCCCCGGTGACAGTCCAGAGACGTGGTTCGTGATCGGCAGACTTCGACCGCGCGTGTCGTTCACGCAGGCCCAGGCAGAGATGAGCGCACTCGCTGTCCGCCTCAACGAACAAATGCCAGCGGGCGAACGCAATCGCGGCATTACCGTTGTACCGTTGAGCCGCCAACTGGTCGGACCCGAATCGCGTCAAGCACTGTGGATGCTTGCGGTTTCGGTGTTGTGCGTGTTCCTCATCGGAGCGACGAATGTTGCGAGTCTCTCCCTCGCACGCAGCGTCGCGCGTACTCGCGAGATGGCGGTTCGCGTCGCACTCGGGGCGAGCGCTGGACGAATCGTGCGACAGCTACTGACCGAAAGCGTCCTCCTCGCGGCGATCTCCGGAGCGATCGGGCTTTTGCTGGCCGCTGCCGGCATTCGGCTGGTTCGTGCGTTCGGGCCCGGGAACCTCGCGCGCCTCAATGAAGTGAATCTCGACTTCCGTGTGGTCGCGACGGCCGTGACGATCTCGCTTGTCGCCGGAGTGCTGGTCGGCCTGGCACCTGCCGCGACCACACTGCGCCGCGACCCTCGTCCTGCCGCCGGCGAAGGGGGCAGGAGCGTCACGGCTGGAGCGGCCACCCGCAGAATCCGCAGCGCACTCGTGGTATCGGAGTATGCGCTCGCGATCATCGTCTTGATCGCCGCCGGCCTGTTGGTTCGAAGCTGGTGGCAAATCAAGAGCATGGACCCCGGATTCAGGCCTGAGCGGGTTCTGATGATGGAACTCTCCAGCCCGCCAGCGTTCAACGCAGCGGCACAACGGATCGACCTCTACCAGCGCGTGCTCGAGCAGATTCGAGCACTTCCCGGTGTCGAGGGTGCCGGCATCGTCGGCGACTTGTTCATCGGAAACAGCCGCGAGCAGGCGATCACGATTGAAGGAGACAACGGGGCCGTTCCTGAGCGTCTGCGCTTGAGCAACGACGAAGTCAGCGCCGATTTCTTCAGGACCCTCGGAACGCCGTTGCTGCGCGGTCGCTTCTTTTCGATCGCCGATGGTCCCGATGCGCCGCCGGTCGCGATCATCAATAAGGCGATGGCGCGGCAAGCCTGGCCGACGCAAGATCCGCTGGGGCGACGGTTCAAGCTCGGCACTCGCGATTCCAATCGTCCGTGGTACACAGTCGTCGGCATCGTCGACAACATGCACCGGCAGGGGCTGGAGCGCGAACCAATTGCGCAGATGTTCGAATCGCTCTCGCAGGTGGCTCCGCGGAGCATCGATCTTTTCGTTCGAACATCTGCGGACGATCCGCTGCGGATGGCTCCGTCAGTCCGAGCGGCCGTGCATCGAGTGGACAAGAACGTGGCGATCTATGGAGTGGCGCCGCTGGACGAACGGCTCGGCGTCTATCTCACGCAGCGTCGGTTCCAGACGCTACTCTTGATCGGGTTCTCGGTCGTGGCGCTCCTCATCGCGACGATCGGAATCTACGGCCTCATCCAGTACTCGGTTGCCACGCGGATCCAGGAAATCGGCTTGCGCATCGCGATCGGCGCACAGGCGAGCGACATTCTTCGCATGATCGTTGCGGAAGGGCTCAGACTCACCCTTGCCGGCCTCGCGATCGGCCTTGTCGGCGCCTGGTGGCTCACACGAGCGGGTTCCAGTCTCCTGTTCGGGGTGACGCCGAGCGATCCGTTGACATTCATCTGCGTCTCGCTCCTGCTCACGGTGGTCGCCGCTGCGGCGTGTTATTTCCCTGCCCGTCGCGCGATGAAAGTCGACCCAATCGTGGCATTGCGGGTCACATAGCCTCTTCGTCGACAAGTATCTGCATCGATGGAGACCTATCCGATTCTGAGATCCGATGGCTCGTTACGCGGTTTCGAAATTTCGAGTGCGTGGGTGACGTTCGGACCATTGCTTCGGATTCTGCGCTCGATCGAAGGCGTGACCGACGTTCGGCGCAATTGGTTCAGCGACAACCGAATCACCTTCAACTTTCACGGAATCCCTGCGGTTGTGCATGAACCATGGGGAGACAACAGCCGCTACTGGGTAGGATTGCACAATCCCGACGACACACCTGAGATCGATATCACTCCGATCCACACGGCTTTCAAGAGGTATCGTGGGTTCCTCGCGACGACTCTCCGGCCAGGGATGTCCGACGACGGCTAACATCCGAACATATGCTGTACATGGTCATCGAGAGCTTTCGAGACGGGAATCCAGTTCCGGTCTACCGGCGTTTCCGTGATCGCGGCCGCCTTATGCCGGACGGGATCGACTATCGAGGTAGTTGGGTCACCGCCGACTTGCGCCGCTGCTTCCAGGTGATGGAGTGTCACGATCGCGGCCTCCTCGATCAATGGATGGCAAACTGGCACGACGTCACCGATTTCGAGGTTATTCCGGTCGTCACTTCGGCGGAGGCGGCGAGAGCCGTCGCGTCGCGACTGTGAAAGCGCCTTGCCGCTGCCTCACTCGGTATCGCTCGTTCGCGCCGCTTGGTACAATCTGTTTTCGTGCGCCCGTAGCTCAGTTGGATAGAGCACCGGCCTTCTAAGCCGGGGGTCGCAGGTTCGAATCCTGCCGGGCGCGCTTGAGCCGAAGGCGAAAGCGCGCCCGAGCGCGAATCTTCCAGCTTCGGCCCGCGGGCTCTCGGCTGGACACCCATTACAATTCGTGTCACTCTCCGCTCATGACCATCATCCTAATCCTCTCGATCGCCTTGCTCGTTGGAGCTGTCGTCCAGAGCCGATGGGTGTTGCTGCTACCTCTCGCACTCGGAGCCTTTGCCGCGTTAACGATCGCGGCGACGGGTTATGGTCTTGGCGATACTCCCATCCCCTTCCTCGTCATTGTGTGCACGCTCGTGATGATTGGAGGCCAAGCCCTGCGGTCACGGAATGTCTCACCCATGTCGTGAGAGCCGTGGCCTCGCCGAGGCCGGCGACGGTCTCTCGCTTCGTCTTAGGCGGCGATTCCGGAGAATCTAGTCAGCAACTTTTGTTGAATCCTCCCGTGCGAGGTTTTCACAATCCGAGGGCTTCGCCGGTCAGACTCCCACACGCTCTCTCGCTCGCCACGCGCGCTGGGTGCCGTCCGTCCTTCTGGATTACGGATTTGGCCGTTGACGCTGTCGGTCAATGGTTCGACCATACGGTATGCGTTCCATCTCGCGCTGCTTGATTATCGCGACCGCGCTCCCGTGGTGGACGATGACGACTCTGAGCGCTCAATCGTTGCGCGACCTTGTGCGCATGCAGGGCGATACGACGATAGTCCTGACAACGTGCGGCGGTCTAACAGGACTGAAGGAGATCGTCGAGATTGCGCCGTTTACCGTGGAAGGAATGGTGACGGCGGTCGAAAGTAAGCTGACTGCTGAGGAAGACGAGGTGTACACCGAATACGAGATTGATGTGATCCGCGTCTTCAGAGAGCCAGCAACCGCAGTACGTTCTACTCCTGGACCGACCGCTCTGTCGTCACCGTTTGTGGCTGACCGTTCGTTGACTCGGCCGGGTGTGACAAAGCAGCGTTTGCGGCTCCGGCGGCGCTATCACGGGAGAGTAGTCGTCGAGGGTGGCGTCATCACGGCAACATCGCAACCGAGCGGGCCGACGCTTTCGTTGGGCCAGCACATCATCGTTTTTGCGTATTTCGACGAATCCAAAGGATGGTGGTCGCCGTTTGGATATTTCGAGGTCCGAGACGGACGTGTGGTCAACATCGACAGTCGTGTACACGCAAAAGCCTACGATTCAGTGGAGGATTTTGCCGCTGCGCTGGCCAATCCGCCACCAACTACCCTTCCTTCGATTCGTAAGGAAGACTGAAGGAGCGATCCCGTAGAATTCGGCCAACTTGTTAAGTCCGTCGAACGTCGGACTGCGTTCGATGATCAACATGACGAACCTTCTGAACCAGGCCCTTGCGAGCAGCCTGTTCATCGTTGTCGTTTGTCCAATCGCTGCCAACTCACTCAGCGGCACGGTGAGAGATGTCTGTGGGCCGGTGCTGCCTGGAACCTCGGTGTTGGCGGTAAACGGATCGGCGGCGCCTGTGCGGGCAGTGGTGGACGGCGAGGGGCACTACTCATTCAATTCGCTCGCGTCAGGCCAGTGGACGATCACATTCGCGCTGATCGGCTTCGAGACGCTTCAGCAAGACTTGCGCCTTCCGCAGAACGGCGACGCTACCCAATTGAACGTTCGGTTGTTTCCCGACTTGCTCCTCAAGCAACAGTTGAACGTAACTGATGAACACCCGCCCCTTCGCTACCGCAGGTATTCGGTCCATGGTGTAGTCAGAGAGCGAAGCGGGGAGCCTGTTCCGTCGGCGATAGTCCGCTTGCAAGACGTTGGATCCAAGAAGAGTCGTGGGATGGGTTCATGCACTGCTGACGAATTCGGCCGCTACGCAGTCACCGCTTGGTCGCCGGTCGAGACGATATGGTCGCTAGCGGTCCAGGCGGAGGGTTTTCGCTCCTACACGCACCCAAACTTCAAGTTGATGCCTGATGAGCCGCAAGCCGTCGATCTTCCTCTCGAAAAACTAAGGTAGAAACACTGAGCCTCAGTCGGCGTCTCTCCGAGCGAACGGCGCGCCGGTTTGCGGATCACGGTAGCCTGGCGAAATCGCTGGCGTGGTCAATGGCCCAGTCCTGGAACGAACGCGCCGGCGCACCAGTGACCTCCAACACGGCCGACGTGACGAGCGCCGGCAGTCCCACGGCCGCTGCGTAAGCGGTCAACAGCATGTCGGCAACTGGCGGGGGAAATGTCATCGAGATCATCAGTGTCCGTGCCGAGTCGCGTGAGAGTTCTTCGAAGCGGAGCGGGCGGCCGACGGCCTCGCCCATGATCGCGACCTGCTCACGTTGAGTGAGCGATGCAGGTCCGGTGAGCACGTACTGCCGGCCCTCATGCCCTTCGTCGAGCAGTGCGCGAACCGCGACCGCCGCGATGTCGCGCTCGTGGATGGGCGCCGTCTCGGCATCGCCGTAAAACCAACGCACGATATCGCCGTGCTTGAGCTGCGGCGCCCACCAATTCCGACAATTGATGGCGAATGGTCCAGGGCGCAAGAACGTCCAGCTGAGTCCCGACGCCTCGATCAACTGCTCGACGCCGGCGTGAACGGCGCGCATCCCGTTCGGCTGCTGAAAAAAGGGATGCGGCGTCCGGTGCGGCGATGTGAGCAGCACCACGTGGCGGGCGTTCGCGGCGATCCGTTCGATGGCCGGCGCGGCGGCCGCCAGCGATGACATCCATACGAGAAACACGCTGTCGATGCCGTTGAGGCATCCGTCGAGCGAGTCGGGTTCGGCCAGATCGCCGCGTACGACTTCAACATCCGATGGCAGGGTGGTCGGGGCGGGATTGCGGCTCATGGCGCGTACCTGGCAGCCGGTGCCACGCAGTTGTGACAGCACTTCGCGGCCGATCTGTCCGGTCGCGCCAGTAACGAGGACGCGCTTCATCGACGCTTAAAATGACACGGGATCGGCACGCTGCACGCGTGTGCCGCGCCACTAGATGGCAGCGCCAATCAGATTGATGCCAAGTCCCGTCAGGACGACCGTTGAGACAAGCGTGATCTGCGCGGTCACTCCTCCTCCACTTCTCCTACTTCACCGTCACGACCGCGCGCGCGTAGCGAGTCAGCGGCAGCTTCCCGTCATCGTTGGCCTCGGCGATGATGTGGATGGTGTCGCCCGGCTTCGCATCCGGCGGAATTCGAAAGCTGGTCGTCGGACCCTCAGTGGTATCGAGGGTGATCGTGCCCGCATAGGTGCCGTTGTTCTCAAACCGCCACCAATTCACCGACACCTTATCGCCGTCCGGATCGTTCGTGGTCGCGCTCAGGTTCACAACATCGCCTGGCTTGCCAGACAGCGTGGAGTTCTTCAGCGTCACCTTCGGATAGTGGTTGGCGTCGGCGTACTTCGGGGTCATCGCCCACGTCATTCGTTCCGCCAGGTCGTGCATCAACGGGCGAAGGAACCGCGACGGTGGCCGTGGGACCGCGTTAGGGCCGCGGCCGCCACCGCGCGCGCCACCAGCCCCAGCGCCCGCAAAAGGAGCGCCGCCGCCAAACGGGACGATGTTGGTTGCGCCGGCGGTCTGATAGGTGGCCGGGTTACGCCGATTCGGCTGCCGCCAGCCCTCGAGGCCGTTATCGAGCAGGCTCAGGAAAGTGCCGGTGTCGCCCTCCCCGAGGAACTCGCCCTTGGGCCGCGGCGGCGTCCAGACGATGTAGCCTTCGTTGCGAAGATCATCAGCCGTCTTGCCCGACTCCCCCATGTAATCGAACTTGTCCCCTTTGACCATCTGCTTGCCATCGCCCCAGACCCGCTGCAACTTTCCGAACTCACCCTTGCTCGAGATGTTCTGCTGCATCCAGTCGGCCGAGTAGTAGACCTTGTCCGATTCAGCGGCGTTGGCCTGGGCGGCGTAAGCAAGGCTGGCGGTGGCGCCGCCACCGTTGCCGTAGCGGATCTCCGGCCAGTTCGGACGAATGTACTTCGCGGCCGTATCGTCCTGATCGCCGGATGGATGAATGACTGCCTTGCCGATCACTTTGGAGCGGATGGCAGACCATTGCGGCGTGTCCTTGTATTGGTCCTCGATCGACTTCAGCGCTCTGGCGATGGTGCTCTGACCGCCCCACGCGTGCAGGTAGAGTGGCTCGTCGATGCTGTCCAGCAGCAAGGACTTGATCAAATTCGACCCGTCGGTGTCCTTTTCCATCTCTCCGTCGAACTGGATGTTTCCCCACTTCACCTTCGAGCGCAGTTCAGCGGGCGCGGGATATCCGCTGCTGTGGACCTTCAGGTTCGGATAGGCCTTCTCGTACGCGTCGACGATGTCGTCGATGAACCGCTCCTTCGGGTTCCATCGCCAGGAGGTGCAAGGGCAAAGGTTCAAGCCGTTGCGGTTATATTCGCGACCCGGAACGCTCAGCGTCTTGCCTGTACCATCGCCAGACCAGTGGAATTGACTGCTGACGTAGATCAACCCTTCCGTCTTGTAGCCATCGGACATCAACACGTAGCGGATCATGGAGTTGTTGTCGTCCAATTCCGGATCGGCCGTAATCACGACACGAGGTTTCTTGCCTGGCGGCGTCTCGAGATACTTGTACTGCGTTCCGGCAGCCGCGGGAGCGACTTGCGTGGTGTAGTCGGCTGATAGTGGCAGGGCAACGATCATCGTAATCAGGCTGGCTGCCGAAACGAGACTCCTCAACGTCTTCTCCTCGATCAAGCTGTCGTCCACGTGCCTTGACGTCATCCAAGCTCATCGTCCGATGGCCGATTCGCTAGAGCTGGGCCGTCACGGTTCTTGCACTGAGCGTGCGTACGCGCTGACGAATCCGCCGGGGAGCAGAAAAACCGTTGGCGCGGCGGGGTGGTCAAGTGGCTGCATTCTCTCATGTGCCCGCGTCCGCATCGACATCAGCGCAGGAACGTGTCCGTCGGGCCTTCATCAACAAGGACCACGTTCGGCTGGCAAGCGTGCTCGCACTCGCCCTTGCAGTCGGCCTGATCGTTCTGTTTGCGGTGCGCGCGAGTCGTCCCCCCGCGGTGCACGTCACAACCGCAGCCGTCACTGAGGGACCGATTGCGCGAACGGTGATGACGACGGGCACCTTGGCGCCCGCAAAGAGTGTCGACGTCGGCGCCGAGGTGTCTGGAACTGTCGAGCAGCTGGGGGCTGATTTCAACTCGTCGGTTCATGCCGGAGACGTGCTCGCGCGGCTGGATCCAAAGCCCTTCGACGCCGACGTCATGCAGGCCACCGCGGCGGTTGCGCAAAGCGAGGGGGATTTGGCGCGCCTCCGGGTCGTTGCGGAAGACGCACGCGTGAAGCTCGCGAGGATCCAGACCCTGGCATCAAGCGAACAAGTTGCCCCCGCGGATCTGGAGACCGCCAGGGCTGCCTACGAGCAGGCGACTGCTGATTTGAAAGCGGGAGAGGCCGCCGTACGCGCCGCCCAGGGCAGGCTCGAGCAGTCGCGAACCAATCGCGCTCACACGATCATCCGATCGCCGATCGACGGTGTCGTCGTGAATCGTCTGGTCGAAGTCGGTCAGACGCTGAACGCCGCCGTGAACGCGCCGACCTTGTTCACGATCGCCGACCTCCGTCACCTGCTCCTGCTCGGCGAAATCAACGAAGGTGAGATGGGAACGATTCGTCCCGGTGCACCGGTGACGTTCGAAATCGAGTCTCATGCCGATCGGCAGCGTACCGGCACGGTCAGCGAGGTGCGGTTGCAGCCGGTCGTCGACACCACAGGAAGCTCTCCAACGACGGCCTCCACTAGTGGCGGGTCGACGCCGGGCGGAACTGCGACCGGAACCGTTGGAACCGCCGGAACGTCGACTACCTCCGCCTCGACCAGCGCACCAGCAGCTTCCACTGGG
>JBPYFA010000399.1:0-2606 GCA_051986585.1 Vicinamibacterales bacterium
AGCGGTCGCGCGTCACCGTGCGCGGTGGAATCGCTGATCCCTCGCAGTTGTAGTCGACGTTAATGATGCCATTGCGCAGGTCAAGCGACACCGGTGGATTCCAGGCGTGCTTTTGGTGGACTGACGAGACGACCAGTCGATGGTCCGGTGTCAGTGCACGCGGCGTGATCCGCAACAGATTGTAAATTGCCAGGATCGCGTACGTAATACCAATGGCGATGAAAGCCAGCCGAGTCGGGGTCATCGGCTTCTTGGCGGTCGGCGGCGGCGGGGTAACGACAATGTCGCGGCCGCAATGCTTGCAGACGATTGCTGCGTCTTGAATGTCTTCAGCGCAGAACGCGCGCTTCTTCATCGCGCCACTCCTCACGAATTGCGGCTTGCGACGATGGCGCAGGACCGCGCACGACCGGTGAGAAACGGGCCAGCCCACGGTACCTTTGGCGAGCGCAAAGCAGCACGCGACCGTCGAGGTCAGTGCTAGACTACCGCAGCTTTCTGAACGCGACCATCACCTGGTCGAATGCTGAGAGCCAATCTCCCGAACACGTCGATTCCTCGAAGTTATCGCGCGACAGCAGGTGAGGAGCATGGCCAGACAGACTCAGATGCGAGCTGCACGAGCAATTTTCATCACTGCTCTCGCGTCATGTGCGGCCGCTCCCGCCTCTGCCCAGCTCTACGAGATCACTCATGCGGTTGACCCGTTGGCACGGGCCGGATTCGCGAGCGCCGCCGCGTACGATCCAGTTCACGACGCTTACTTCGTCGTGTCCGGCGCAGAGACGCTGACGGGTCGTTTCATCGATCGCAACGGGACGACGATTGGCAGGGTCACGCTTGATCCCAGTGGGGACAAGGAATTCGCTGACGTGGCTTACAGCCCCGATGTCAGTAATGGCGCTGGCGGATTCGGCGGGTTCCTCACGATTTGGAAGACCCGTTTCGGTCCCGCAGTGGTCGGACAGATTGTGTCGTTTCCGGGGAGCCTGGTCGGTCCGGTAATCACCATACGCCCAACCCAAGCTGGCGAATACGAGCACAAGGCGGGACTTGCATATTCGCCTCTACACCACGTGTTTCTCTTTGGCGTCGGGATGCTCGACAGCGTCAACGAGCCTACGCGCATTGTTCGTCTCGATCGGAACGGGCAACCGATTGACGATACACCGTTATCGTCGGTGCCCAGTTACGTGTGCCCGAACTTCGAGTTCTATCTATCGTGCACTGAAGTCGACGTCGTCTGGAACCCGATCTCGAACGAGTTCGGCGTGCTCTACAACCAGAATAACGTGAAGACAATCGCTCGAGTGTCCGGCAACGGCACGGTCTTGAGTCGGACACCGCTGGGCATTTCCTCTCTGTGGGGGGCGCTTGCGGTAAACACCGCAACGGGCAATTATCTCGCTGTGGGAGGCGGGAGCGGCGCGTCCGTGAGTACGACAACCTATGGTGCGGAGGTTTCGCCAGAAGGTACTGTTGTGAGCCTTGGGCTGGTTACGTCGAGCTTTGACACAACAAATTCCGATGGCGGCCTCATGCGATTGTCTTACTCAGCGGCAAGTGGGACGTTCCTTCTGGCCGGGATGGGGCCGACCGATTTCCGATCGCGGCTTCTCGAACTCAACCAACACGGCGTCCCGATCGGCCCGATGCTGGCTCTATCCGACGCCTCTCCGATCGTCGTCGCGAGTCATCCCGTCGCGGCAGAGTGGCTGGCAGGAGCCGGTGCGCCGCCCGGGAATCAATACATCATCGGGACGTCCACGCGGTTCGGTGGATCCGATGCGCGATTATTCGGCCCTCCGGCCGTCTGCATCACACCGGATCCATTTGTCGCGTTCGGCAGGGGAACGTGCGTCGACGGCGGCTGGTATCCGCCTGGAATGATTCCGAAGGTTTGCACGACACCGGACCCGTTCGTCTCGCTCGGTGGAGGACGATGCGTCAATGGCGGCTGGCTGCCGCCAATCGTCCCAGAGCCCTCGCCAACGCCGGTTCCAGGCGGCTGTCTCACGCCCGATCCCTTTGTCGCCCTCGGCGGAGGAACGTGCATCAATCGCGGCTGGTACCCACCCGGCGCCGGCGCGCCCGTGCCACCGCCTCCTTCGCCGATCCCAGGCGGCTGTCTCACGCCGGATCCGTTTGTCGCTTTCGGTGGCGGCCGATGCATCAACGGTGGCTGGTATCCGCCGGACGGCTAAACCTCGGTATCTGTGACCGTGAATTGAAGTTGGGGTACTGGGCGCTAGTGGATTCGAACCACTGACCCCCGCCGTGTGAAGGCGATGCTCTACCGCTGAGCCAAGCGCCCGTATGAGGGAATCCGTAGTGTATCAAGAAGCCGTCCGCGACAGCAACGAACCTTCAATCAGCAATCAACAATCACAAATCAGCAATTACTAAGATCCTGACTTGGCCTTCTTCACCTGCGCCAGCAGCATCGAGAGCATCTTCGCGTAGCGGTCGTCTGCTTCCGAAAACGCCTTCGCATAGTCCGCCTCGGTAATCTTGGCTTTCTTCCAGTCGCCATCGAACGACACGGACTTGGTGTCTTCGTCGCAGCTGTCGGCGGCGGCATCCCCGGACGGCTTCGCGACGAGGCC
>JBPYFA010000400.1:0-9740 GCA_051986585.1 Vicinamibacterales bacterium
CGACTGCAGCGCGCTCGCCGTCCTGCGATTCGCTCGTCTGACCGGGAACGCCAAGCAGGCTGACGAGACGTCCGGTGCGATCGAGCGCCAGCGACAGCATGCCCGAACGGGTGTCCGGCGGATTGAACCGCGTGACGACATCGGTCCCGCCAATTGGCACGAGCGGTCGGGCGCTCTGGCGGTACCAAAACAGGATTGCGGGTGGTTGCGCGCCGGCCAACCCCTGCCATCGAGTCGACGATCGGTCGTGCTCGTCGACGTACTGCAGGTAGTCGATATCGGTGGCGTATCCGACCGCTTCGTCCGCAGGCCGATCCGGGTATCCGAGGTTTCGAGCAATGGCATGCGCACGCTCGATGAAGAACTGCGGGTCGTGTTCGATCGCCGACAATCCGATCAGATTCACGTCGCGCGTAAGTGGAGCGAGAAGCATCAAGCCACCCAGGACGCCCGCCAGACACAGGAGTCCAGTCGCCGGAGAGATCGCACCGGCCTCACCGGCCGCTGCCACCATGTCGGGGGACGGCGTTTCGCCGGCCGCGATCGCGGCAGCGAGTGCGTTCCCGCCAGGTAACGCTGCCGCAATGGCGTTCGCCGACGCTGGTCGTCGTGCCGGATCGTGTTCGAGACACCGCAGGATGATGCGTTCGATCGAAGGATCCAGATCTGGAATGTGCGTCGATGGGTTATCGACCGTCGTGTGACGCGAAGCGCGTGCCGCAAGGCTGCCGCTCGCGACCAGGGCAGGCTTGCCCGTGAACATTTCGTACATCACGAGACCGAGCGCGTAAACGTCGGTCCGCGTGGTGATCTCCCGTCGCTCGAGCTGCTCGGGCGCCATATAGCCGGGAGTGCCTGCAATCTCGCCCGGATGCCGGCAGCCGCCGGCGAGCTCCGCGAGGCCGAAGTCTGCGAGCCGTGCGTGACCTTGGCCATCAATCAGCACGTTCGCCGGCTTGAGATCGCGATGCAGAACCCCTCGCTCGTGCGCCGCCGCTAAACCGGCGCAAAGCTGGCGCGCGACCTGCAACGCCTTGTCCGATGGCAGCCGGCCGATGCGCCGCAGCAGCGACGCCAGATTCTCTCCATCGATGAACTCCATCGACAGAAAGTGCCGGCTCCCGCTCTCGCCGATGTCATAGACACGGCAGACATTTGGATGAGAGACCTGGCGCGCGAGTTTTACTTCCTGATGGAACCTGGAGAGTCGATCGGCATCGCCGATAAATCCGTCGGGCAGAAACTTCAGGGCGACCGCTTGACCGAGTTTCAAATCTTCGGCCCGATAGACTTCACCCATGCCGCCACGGCCGATCAGCCCGACGATCCGATACCGCCCTGCCAGCATCGTTCCGGGAATGAATTGCGCGCCGTCGATGGCGCCCGACAACGGCGGGTGATGGGACTCGACGGCGGTCAACGTCTGCAGATCAGGCGAGTCGACCATGGCACCGCAGCCGGAGCAGTAGCGGCTCGATTCCGGAACCTCGCGCCCACAGGAGAGGCACCGCACGGTCCACGATTCTACGCCCTTGCGGCGAGTATCCTCCGCCCTACTTCGGGGTGGCCGGTGCGGCGTGTGCCGTCCGTTACTGCTGTCGGGGCGTCGATCTTGACGCCAAGATATGCATGATGATACATATACATGTCAATGCAATTAGACGTCTTCGAGACGCTCGCCGATCCAACGCGACGACGCATCGTTCAGGCGCTCAAAAACGGTGAGCAGCCGGTGAATGCGCTCGTCGAGCAGGCCGGCATTCATCAATCAGGGGTGTCTCGGCATTTGCGCATTCTCGAGGAATCAGGCTTCGTGACGATGCGGCCCGATGGCCAGCGGCGGCTCTATTCGCTGAAGCTGGAGCCTTTCCTCGAGCTGGATGGATGGCTGGGCCATTACCGTCGGATGTGGGAATCGCGTCTCGACCGGTTCGGCGTCGCGCTCGAGCGACAGCGAGCGGGTCGGAAGAAGAAAGAAAGGAGCAACTCCCGTGGCTGATCTCCCGAGCGGTGCGACAACGGCGCTGAGGCAGAAGGTTGTGATTGAACGGACCTACCGGGCCGAGGTCACCGAGCTGTGGAACCTGTGGACGACCAAGGAGGGGTTCGAGTCATGGTGGGGCCCGGACGGCTTCCGCGCCGAGGTCCACACCATCGAACCACGGCTGGACGGCGCACTTCACTACAGCATGGTGGCCGATTCGCCACAGATGATTGCGGCGATGAAGCAGATGGGCAGACCCGCGTCGCAGGAATCGCGTGCGCGGTTCACAGTGTTTCAACCGTACGAGCGACTCGCGCTCACTCACGTGATCGACTTCCTGCCGGGAGTTCAGCCCTATGACAGCACGATGGCCGTGCAGTTCGTTGGTGAAGGCGACCGTGTCCGCATGGTTGTGACGCTCGATCCGATGCACGACGAGCAGTTCACCCGCATGTCGGTGATGGGGTTCACGAGCCAGCTGACGAAGTTGGACAAGCGGTTTGGCGACTAGCAGTCAGATGCGCCAGGCGGCGCCAATTCTCCCGGCGCTCAGCGCCGCAGGCCGAAGCGGGCGGCAAGGCTGTCGGGCGGGTTGAACCCCTCGAGGATCCACAGGCTGCTCCGGATCACACCGGCCGCGTAAGTGAGACTCTTGCCGTCGGGCGCGAGACTGAGATGAATCGACGGCGAAAGATAGCTGCGGGGCGCAAACGGGTTACCCGACCCGATGACGCGCTCTGCCCCACTCGCGAGGTCGATCGCGAACAACGTCTGCTTTCCATGTTCGTCGCGCAATCCGTATAGAAGCTTGCCGTCTTTTGAGAACGTGTAGATCGCCGAGCCGTGTTCGCCTAACGAGCGCTCGGTTTTGCCGTCGGGAGAAATCAGCGAATTGCCGAAATGGATCCACTCACCGGTCGGCGACCAGTCGGGCAAGTCACCGTTGTCGAGGCCAGACTTGACGAGCACTGGCACCGCCTCGCCGGTGGTCTTGATCTTCAAGAGATCCGCCTTGCCATCGCGCAGCCCGTAGTACGCAAACCAGGCGCCGTCGGGCGACCAGCTCCCTGCGAACTCCGCACCCCGTTCCGCGTCCTGCGTCGCTCGAATCGGCGTTCCGCCAGCCACGGAGGAAATCCAGAGGCGAGCGACTCCTGCCTGCTCGATTCTGGTGTAGATCACCCGGTCTCCACGCGGTGACAACGTCGGCGTCATGAACCATTGCGTCGTACCAGGCGGGAAGTCTCGCGGTGAGACAATCGGCCGATCCTGGTCTTGGTTGCGTCGCAGCCAGATTTCATGCGGACCATTCCTGTCGGTGACATAGACCAGCGAATGGTCAGCACCCGCCCAGGCGGGCATGGCTTCATCGCGATCGGTGGCGAGCAACGTGCTGGCCGTTCCCGAAGCCACGTCCACTGAGACCAGGTCGTAGTTGCCATTGCCTTCGCGAAAGACCAGCGTGTTGCCGTCTGGCGCAACGCTCGGCCCAAACACTTGTCGCGTTCCACTCGTCAACGGGTGACGTTCACGAGACTGCGTGTCCACCATCCACAGCTGTTCCGACTGCGACGGCGCATCCTGCAGCGCCATAACGACGCGGCGGCTGTCGGGCATCCACGAGATCGAGGGCGTGCCCGCGAACGTGCGCAGCGGCGGTTCGATGCGGCGCACTCCCGACGCACCCGCTTCCGGAAACTTCAGCAACCACCCTTCTTCGCCATTCTGGCCACGATTGACGAGCAGCAGCAGTTGCTTGCCATCGGGCGAGAATCGCAACGTCGGCGTGTTATAGACCGTCTTCGCCGCGAATGGCTCAACGGAGTAGCGTGTCGGCGTACCGCCCGGCAGAGCGATGGTTGATACGCCAACCGTACCGTTTTCCGGCGCCGACAGAAATGCGGCGGTCTTGTTGTCCGGCGAAACCGCGATCGAAGACGGTGTCACGTTGCGTGCGGACTTGGGCAGCAAGAACAGCTGCTGCGGTTCACCACCGACGACTGCGATCGACCACAGCGCCCGTGGCTCCTCGATCGTCACAAACAGCACCCGCTTGCTGTCCGGGCTCCAGCCGACTGGATAGGCCGATGTCCCGAGATCGGTGAGCTGCAGTGGCGTCGAGGCGTCCAGGTATCGGACGTAGACCTGGTACGGCGCGGAAATCGTTTGCCGGGAGCCATAGGCGACAGCTTTGCCGTCCGTCGAGAACACGGCGACGCTCTCGCCACCCGGATCGAACGCGAACGGCGTGAAGCGATAGGTCGATGGATCGGGAAGCGGCGGACCGAACCACACGAGCGCAAGTGCGACCGGCACTGCGAGCCCGAGTACGAATGCCGCCGGAATGAGCCAGCGGCCCGGCCTGCGAAGTGCCGGCGGGGCAGCCACGGCGTGCACGACCTCGGTCGAGATCTCCGAGAGGTGATCGCGAATCGCGCGCAGCTCGTGATAGAGATCGCGCGTCGAGTCGTACCGGTGTTCAGGATTCTTCGCCAGGCAACGGTCGATGATCCAGCGCAGCGGGGCCGGCACCCGCACATCGAGCGGCGGCGGGTCGCTGGAGACAATCGCCGCCAGTGTTTGCACCGACTCGCGTTCATCGAACGCCTTCTTGCCGGCGGCCATCTCGTAGAGCATCAGACCCAACGAGAACTGATCCGATCGATGATCGACCGGCTTGCCGCAGGCCTGTTCCGGGCTCATATACGCGACGGTGCCAACGATCATGCCCGGTACGGTGTGATGGGACGCGATCGTCTCGTCGCCGACGGCGACCGTGGTCTGTTTGGCCAGGCCGAAGTCGAGGATTTTGATCCGGTCGTCGCTCGTGATCATCACGTTGGCCGGTTTCAAATCCCGGTGCACGATGTGGGCGCCGTGGGCGGCTGCCAGGCCGTCGGCGATCTGCACCGCGATATCGAGCAGCCTCCGAATCGGGATCGCGCCGCGCTCCATCGCAGTCGCGAGCGTCGTCCCATTCACCAGCTCCGCCGCAATGTACGACACGTCGCCGGTACCGCCGACGTCATAGATGGCGAGAATGTTCGGATGATTCAATGCCGCCGCAGCGTGGGCTTCCTGCTCGAACCGCGCCCGCCGATCCGGATCCCCGGCCACAGTGGTTGGAAGGATCTTCAGCGCCACGTCGCGGCGCAGGCGCGAGTCGCGCGCGCGATAGACCTCGCCCATTCCGCCGGCGCCCAGCGGGTCGGCGATTTCGTATGGACCGACGCGCGCACCGGGGGGCAAGGGCATGGCGGGCGAATTATACCGGTTCGTCACACTTCCGTTCGATCTCGAGCCGGGTGCGTGGACGCCCCTGTGGGCTACGTGTTTCAAGCAATCCTCGCAGCGATTCGCTACTCACTGCGCAGGGTACACAGAATCTGCCAGTTCGGCGCTCGATGTGGATATTGACGATCGCAGACGTGCAAGAATCAGCATGTGCAGCCGCTCCGCACGGTCCGAGTCACGCGCTACGTCACGCCGCTCAGGGAAGGCGGCTCTCTGCCGGCGATCGTCGAAGCCGACGACGACGGACTGTACGTGCTCAAGTTTCGCGGCGCCGGGCAGGGAACCCGGGCGCTGATTGCGGAGCTGGTGGCCGGAGAAATTGGCCGCGCGCTCGGGCTGGCGATCCCGGAGCTGGTGTTCGCTGAGGTCCATCCCGATCTGGCGCGGACCGAACCCGACCCAGAGATCCATGCGCTGATCCTCGACAGCGCCGGCTTGAACCTGGCAATCGACTATCTGCCGGGATCGGTCACTTACGATCCCCTCGTCCATCCGCCTGATCATGACCTCGCCTCACGGATCGTGTGGTTCGACGCATACGTCATGAACGTCGATCGGACCGCGCGGAACACGAACATGCTCCTCTGGCATCGTCGGCTCTGGCTGATCGATCATGGTGCCGCGCTGTATTTTCACCACACGCCGGACTGGGAGCATGCGCAGCCGCGCGCGCGAGATCCGTTCCCGCTCATCGCGCAGCACGTATTCGTGAAGCTCGCGCGATCGCTCGAAGAAATCGACGCGAGCATGGTCGATAAGCTGTCGCCGGCTGTCATTCACTCCATCGTCGACCGCATTCCGGAGAGCTGGATCGCAGGCGGCGCTCCGGCGGTTGATGTCCCGCGCGTGCGGGCCAGCTACCTGCGGTTCCTGCTCGATCGCCTCGAGAACCCTCGGCCGTTCATGACGGAGGCGCGCAGTGGACGCTGAGTACACCTACGACTACGCGATCCTTCGTGTTGTCCCTCGCGTCGAGCGCGGCGAACGCGTCAACGTCGGCGTGATCCTCTCGTGTGTGGATGAAGCGTTCCTCGACGTACGAATTGAAGTGGACGAGTCCCGGTTGCTGATGCTCGATCCGGGTCTCGATCTTCAAGCCGTCCATGCAGCCCTCGAAGCGATTGCCGCCGTATGCGCCGGCCAGGGCCCGATTGGAGCGCTCTCGCCGCGCGAGCGATTCAGATGGCTCGTGTCGCCGCGAAGCACCGTCGTCCAGACGTCGCCGGTACACACCGGACGCACCACCGATCCGCAGACGACCTTGGAACGGTTGATGGACACAATGGTGCGGCCGAGCGCAACGCCGCGGTCGTAACCTTCGCGGCTTTCGCGTATTCTCCCCGAGCGTGTTCCGAATCAAGGCCAGGGGTCTCGGATTTCGTCAGCTCCAATGCGACTGGGTCATCGTACCGACACTCGCTGCTCGTATAACACGTCGCCCGCGATGTTCGTCACTTCCACTCGCCAATCCTCACCGCTTTTCACCGTCTGACGGCTGTAAGTGCGGTACCCATCCGTGGCGTTGGCCACGATCGTCAGCCGCGAGGATTTGCGCAGCGTGTCTCCCCGATACCACCGATGGATGACGACGGCGTTGCGTGGCGACTTGACGCGCGTGTACATCGCGAGTGGGCCGGGTGCGACGGACTGGCCCGCGGGATCGCATCGCCAACTGCTTCCTACCGTCAGGTTCCGGCACAGTTGCGCCGTGACGAGGGTCAGATCACCCGACGAGCGGGTCGGAGCTGTGCCGCCGGTGGCGCCTGACTTCTTGTCGGTCGATGCCGAGGCCGGTGGTTGCGGGACAGCCGAGGGCGGCGGCGCAGGTTCGGCGGCCGGCGGCACCGCAGCGTCAGGGGTGCGGACTCGCCCTGGCGACTCGCGCGTCGACCAAGGCCGCATGACCAGGAGGACCGCTGTGACCAGCGCGACGAGAACGATCCCGATAATCATCGGTGACCGCGCCGTTCGACCAGCGGCGGCGGCGGGTCGACGATCAGCCTCGCCTGTCGAGCGAGCGCCCGACGGCTCCCCAAACGCAGGCGTTGAAGTCTGCTGGGTCGTATCGACAGGAGCGACCTCAATGTCCGGCGGAAGTTTCGGTCCGACGCTCGTCCGATCGGGGGAACCTTCGTCTGATCCCTGTTCGGGAAGCTGGACGGAAGGTGTCGCCACCGGACGATCGAACGGCAGGCCACGCTCGCGGCAAAAGTCCTCGAGGTTCTTCCGGCTCGAGGCGGCCATTGGGTCGTCAGGTGGAAGCGAAGCCGACGCGATCGCTACAGCTCTGCGATAGTAGGTCTCGGCATCTCCGAGCCGTCCTTCCATCTCCGCGACCACGGCGAGGTTGTTGACGGTGTTGGCCAGCTCTGGATGGAGCGGCCCGAGCTCGGCTTCCTGAATGCGTGCGGCATCCAGTAGCAGCTCATTGGCCGAGCCGAGCTTCCCCTCATCGGCGGCGCGCTTTGCCTGCGCGAGCAGTTGTAGAACGCTTTGTAGTTCCGACATGCACCCTGGCGAGGATATCGCGCCGCAAGGCCGAGCGACATCCCTGACGGCGGATATCTTACCCAAAGGCGACACCGCGAGGTGCGCCGCGGTAGGATCACGGACACTCTCGTGACATTTCGACGCGCCTCGGACAACTGGCTCTGGATAGCGGCCGCCCTGTCGTTGGGCATCAGCCTGACGAGATGGGGCCCGGTTGTGCTCTATCCCTTCCGACTGTTTACCACGTGGGTTCACGAGTGCGGACACGCGGTGATGACGCTCCTGGTCGGCGGCCACGTGAACTCGATTGTGATCGAGCGTAATGCATCCGGGCTCACCAGCAGCCTGATTCCGCGGAGCCGCGTCGCCCAGGGCCTGGTCGCGTCAGCTGGCTATCTCGGAGCGAGCGTCATCGGCTGCGCACTCATGATCGCGGCGCGCGGCAACAAACGGGCGCACGGCATCTTGTGGACGATCGGCGCGTTCATGCTTCTGACCGTGATCATCTGGATGAGAAACTTCTTTGGAATCGTCGTCGTGCTGATCTGGGGCGTGGCTCTGTTTGCGCTGTCTCGAAAGGGAAGCGGATCGGTGTCGTCGTTTGTCTTGAGTCTCCTCGCGGTCCAGGTGGCGCTCAATGCGGTCTTCGATATCCGCGTGCTCTTCCTGCTGCACGGCGGTCACTCGGATGCCAGCACGATGGCAGGTCTGTTCGTATTGCCAACGTGGGTGTGGGCATCGCTTTGGATGGCGATCAGCGTCGTCCTGCTGACGTGGACGCTCGTTCGCACGCGATGAACACTCGAGCGGTTCGTGAGCAACGACCCGGCTCACTGCGGTCCTGGCGCTTTGCGGAAAACGGCGCGGATCGCCGATTGATTCTGCTGTTGGTCGGCGGCGAAGTCCCCGTGCCTCGACAGGTTGACGTCCGTCAGCAGCTGTTCGACGCTCTTGCCAGCTTTCTTGCCGCCCGCAACCTGCGTCCAGAGATCGTCGAGGAAGGCGCTTTGCGCCCGCAGTGTGGCGACGGTTCCGAGTTCGCCGTGGCCCGGCACGACCGTCTTCACATTCCAGCCGGCGAGGTCGTTGAGCACCTGGACCCAATGCTGCGGGTCGGCATCGCGATCGCCCACGTTGTTGCCTGACTTCCAGTTCACGCACAGATCGCCGGTGAACAGGATGCCCTCCTTCGGCAGAAACCCGACCGCATCGCCGATTGTGTGTGCGGGTCCGACGCGCCGCAGCTCCAATCGCCGTTCACCGTCGTCGATCGCCATGAAATCGCCGAACACGACAGTCGGCTGCTGCAGGCGATAGGGGGCCAGGCTGTAGTCGGGATTCTTGCTCATCTGATCCCATTCGGTCTTTCCCTTGACCGCCAGCTCACCGGCGCAATCCCGCGAGCAGACGACCGTGACTCCCTGGTCCACCATCACGCTGTTGCCCTGCGTGTGATCCCAGTGATAGTGAGTGTCGAAGACGTAGCGGATCGGCTTCATCGTCGTCTTTCGGACTTCCGGCAGGATGTCGCGCATCCCCCACGGTGTATTCGCCTCGATGACGACGACGAAATCGCGGAACTCGATCCAGCTCGTGTTGGCCGGCTGCCGTGCGTCGCGGTCGCCTATTCGGGTGAAGACACCGGGCGCAATCTGATGCACGGATCGGATCTCGCCGTGCAACGTGCGGACGTAGGCCGCAGTTAGCAGCAGCAACATCAACGGGAGAAGGAGAAGTCGTCTCATGCTGTTCTCGAACAATGGCTGATTGTTGACGGCGGACTGCTGAGCAGTGAGCGATCGATACGACAGATCATCAGCGATGCAGCAGACCGGCACAATGATATAGCTCGTCCGGCAATCGGTTCGCATCCACCGTTTCGCTGAAGTCGTGAACGCCAAGTCATCCGCTGCACCGCGATTGCAGCGCGACGCTTCTCCATACGCACAACGTATCGTCGGCAGCGAGAGTC
>JBPYFA010000401.1:0-8639 GCA_051986585.1 Vicinamibacterales bacterium
AACGCGGATCATGACGGCTCCTTACTCATTCACGAATGAGCGCCGAGTGTAGCGCTCAGTAACTTCAGCCCGCAATCTGTTCATCGAATTGTCATCTCACTAGCTCGCCCGTGACAGCGCGCGATACCCCAGCGGGACTAAATAAAGCGTCACGAAGGTCGAGAGAGTCAGGCCACCGATCACCGCGACGGCGAGCGGACGTTGCAGCTCGGCGCCGGCACCAAGCCCGAGCGCCAACGGCAAGAGCCCGAACAACGTGCAGAGCGTCGTCATCAGGATCGGCCGCAGCCGTACGCGGCCTGCGATCTCCAGCGCCTCGGTGAACGGATGACCCTCGTCACGCAGCCTGTGCGCGTAATCGATGAGAACGATGCCGTTCTTGACGACCAGCCCCACCAGCAGGATGAGCCCCATCGCGGAGGAGACGTTGAGGACGATTCCGGTCAGAAGCAGCAGCGCGAACGCGCCTGCGAGTGAGAGCGGCGCCGCCAGCAGGATCAGCACGGCCGGCAGAAAGCGACGGAACTGGACGAGGAGAATAATGAAAACCAGCGACGCCGCGATGGCGAATACGATCAGCAGTTCCCGGAACGACTGGCGCTGCGCTTCGTACTGTCCGCCGACCTCCGTCGTGTAGCCGACCGGAAGTTTGAGTGTGGCGAGTTTCTGCTGGATCTCGCCGACGGCGCTCCCGAGGTCGCGGTTCTCCAAACGCCCGGTGATGAGCGCCACCTGTCTAAGGTTCTCGCGCTGCAGGATAATCTCGCCTTCCGTTGTTGATTGCTGTGCCACCGCGCTCAGCGGCGCCGACCGTCCATCCTCGGCGCGGATCGGCGTGGACGCCATTTGCAGTGGGTCGAGGCGATACGCGTCTGGGTAGCGCACGCGTACTGGAATCGTCCGATCGGCTAGCCTCAGCTCCGTCTTGACGTCTCCCAGCCATGCGTCCGAGAGTTGCTCAGCAGCCTGCGGAATCGAAAGGCCCAGCCGGCCGAGCGCCGCGCGATCGAACTCCCAAGTGGTTTCCGGATTACCGCGGCGGACTCCCACCACATCGACGACCCCTTTGGTGCTCTCGAGCAGCTTTTCCACCTGCTCGGAAATATCAGCGAGCGTCTCCGTATCGTCGCCGAACACTTTGACCTCAACCGGCTCGGCGGCGCCTTCGAGGTCGCCGAGCATATCCTGCAGGAGCTGCACGAACTCGATATCGAACGTTGGAACCGTTTCCTCGAACTTGCCGCGGAGATCCTCAATGACGGCGTCGGCACGACGACGTTGCTTCGGCGGCTTCAGCCGTACCAGGATGTCTCCCTTGGTTTGCAGCGTCGCGAAGAGGCCGAGCTCCGTACCGGTGCGCCGCGTGTACGCGGCGATGTCCGGCGTCGCTCGCAGTACGCCCTCAATCTTCTTCACCTGGCGATCGATCTCATCCAAGGCGCTGCCAGCGGGTGCGTTGTAGTCAATGACGAAGCCTCCTTCGTCCGCTTCTGGCAAAAAGCCGGTGCCGAGACGCATGAAGAGCACGGCTCCGGTGATCGCGAGCACGACCGCAACGAGGACGCCGAGCGCCGGGCGACGCATCGTCGAATCGAGCGTGCGCGCGTATAGGCGCTCGAGCGCACCCGTCTCGTGTTCATGTACGCTCTCGCCGATCCGCTCCTCACGACGCGCCGCCGCGCGCGCGAGCAGCGGAATCAGTGTGAGCGCTTGAACCAGTGAAATCAGCACCGCGGCTGCCAGCGTCACCGACAGCGATTTGAAGAATTGTCCGACCACGCCAGATAGCATCCCCAACGGGACAAATACGACGACGGTGGTCAGGGTCGAGCCGATGACGGGCGCCATGATCTCTCGCGTCGCGCTGGCGACAGACTGTGCCGAGTCCTCACCGCGTGTGAGGTGACGGTAGATGTTTTCGACGACGACGACAGCATCGTCGATGACCAACCCGATTGCGACCGCGAGCCCACCCAATGACATGACGTTGATGGTTTGGCCGAGCCATCGCATGACCAGGAACGTCGTCATGATCGTGAGCGGCAGCGTCGTTGACGCGACAAGCGTCAGGCGCCAGTCGCGCAGGAACACCAGCAACACGACGACCGCGAGAATCGCACCGATGAGAATGGCGTCCCGGACGTTGACGATCGCGGTGGTGACGAACTCGGCGAGGTCGTAAGTCTTGGACAGTTTGAGTCCGCTCGGCAGCGAGCGCGCGAGGTCATTCAGCACGTTCTCGACGCCGGCACGGACATCGAGGATATTCGCGCCAATCTGCTGCGAGATGCTGACGTTCGCCGCAACCCGGCCGTCGCCGCTCACGAGGGTGGTGCGGTCGGGCGCGCCGCGCTCCACACTGGCTACGTCTGCAACCCGAATCGTGGCGCCACCTTTCACAGCGACCGGAGTTGGCGCGATGTCCTCCATCGTCTTCCACATCCCCGAAGCGAGCACGAGGTGCAGCTTGCCCCCCTGGCTGTAGCGGCCGACTGGGTTCAATGTATTGGCGGCCTGCAACGCGTCAGCGACCTTCCCAATCGTCAGACCCGTTGCCGCCAGACGCGCCGGGTTTGCAATCACTTCGATCTCCGGCTGATCGCTCGAGATCACTTCGACGTTGCCTACCCCGGCCACCCGCGAAAGTGCGGGCCGCATGACGTAGTAGGCGTAGTCGTAGAGATTGGCTGCCGACAACGGACCGGTGAGATTGACGCTCAGGAATGGAAAGGCCGACGGGGTGAGGCGCTCAACGGTCAAATCCAGGTCGGTCGGTAGCGACGTTCGGATCTCGGCGATCCGCCCCTGTGCCTGCTGCAGCGCCAGGATCATATCCGTCGTCGGATCGAACTGCGCGGAGATTTCGGTCGAGCCGCGAAACGTTGTCGATCGCACACGACGGATCCCGGGCACTTCAAGGAGTGCCTGCTCGATCGGACGCGTTACCGTCAACATCATCGTCTTTGCCGGCAGCGTGCCGGCGTGACCGATGACGACGACGCGAGGAAAGACGAGAGGCGGATAGATGTCACTCGGCAGCTGTGTCGCCGAGTAAAGGCCGGCACCGGCCAGAAGCAGGGTAATGACGACGATCGGGCGCCCGTAGCGCTCGACGAACGACGCGAGGCTCATTTGTCTTTGTCTTTGCTACCGGCGTCGGGCTTCTCGGCCTTCTTGTCTTTGTCCTCATCGCCGCCAGCGACCGCGATGTCGGCCCCGTCGGGCAGTTCCTGCTGTCCGGTCACGATCACCGCGTCTCCGTCTTTCAGGCCGCTCTTTACCTCGACCTGCTTGGGCGTTGTCAGGCCGGGAGTGATTTCGCGCTTGTGCGCTTTCTTGTCGCTGCCGGCGAGCATGACAAACGCCTTCTCGTCTTCATGGAGGACGGCTTCGACCGGCACGACGAGCGCGTTTTCGTGCTGCTCCGCGATGATTTCCACTCGCACCGGTGTGCCGGCGGCGAGCTTGGTCCCCTGGTTGAAGGAGATTCGGACATCGGCCGCCACACCGGTTGGATCGACGACGGCGGGCCGGCTGAGGACGTTGCCCTTCTCCGGTTCGTCAACTCCCGGCAGGATGATTCTGGCCGGACGTCCAACCTGCACCCGTGCGAGATCCGCGATGGCGACCGAGGCAACCACCTGCAGCTTGCTCGGGTCGATCACGCGTAGGATGACGTCGGTTGCCGACGCATCAACGATGTCGCCAGGATTATGCGCACGCTTGGCGACGATGCCGGGGAAGGTCGCGCGCACAATCGTTCGTCCCTCGATCGACTGGGCGCTGCGCAAAGCGGCCTGGGCTTGTTCGACCGCGGCCTTGGCTTCGGCGAGATCGCGCTCTGCGTCTTCGAGTTCCTTTTGTGCGGCCACACCGTGTTCTACCAGCGTGGTCAGGCGAGTGACGGATGCCTGCGCGTTCCGCACATGTGCTTCTGCTGTCGCCAGCTCACCCTGCCGCGTCGCGACGTCGGTCTGCAGTGATGGGATATCGAAGCGGACCAGCAGATCGCCCGCTTTTACGCGATCACCTTCGGCCTTGGGCATCTCGACGATGCGCCCGTGCTCGGGTGCCGTAATCGTCCAGTCCGCGCCGGGCGCGGCGCTGACGACGCCGGTCGCGGCGACGATTCCCTCCATCACCTGCGGGGCGACGGTGATCGTCGTGACCGTCGCAGCTGCCTTGGTCTCGACTTCCTCGACTGTCGGTCGCGAGCAACTCCACACGAGGAGCGCCGGCGCCAGAATGGCAGCGATGCGTCTCATTTCAGCGGCGTCCCCATCGCCCGCTCGAGTTCAGCAAGCGCAAGTTCATAATCGAGGCCGGCCTGGAGGGCCCGCGTGCGCACGTCGCGAGCTGCCTGGACCGTCTGCAAGTACGCCGGCAGGCCAGTCTGACCGGCGCGATACGATTCGTCCGCCATCTGTTCGACCTGCTGCGAGGCGGGCAGCAGGTCGGTGGTGTAGCGGTCGAGCGTTTGACGGGCGGACGTTGCATGGGCGATCGCGGCGGCGACGGCTCCGGTGATTGCCGCGAGTCGCGCCTGCCGGTCGGCTTCCGCTCGTGCCACGGTCGCATCGGCAACCACGACATCCGCTTTGCCGGTCGTAAAGATTGGCAGGGCGACGTTGGCGCCGACGCGCCAGCCGGTCGTGAACTCGCCCGGCGCATCGTAGGTCAGCGCACCCATCACCGACGGGTCGGGGCGGCGCAAGGCGCGAGCAAGACGCGCGCGCGCCCGTGCCTCGTCAATCCGCTTCTGCAGGACGTTGAGCTCGGCATTTGCTGCGATCGTCTGCTGGGTCGCAGTATCCAGCGACGGCACTGGCACGCTTTCGAGGCCGTCGGTGAGAGAGGGTGTCGCGTCGGTTGGGTAGGCGAGGAGTGCGTTGAGCTCGGCCCGCGCGGCGGTGGCCTCGCCGCGGGCTACGGTCACTTCATTTTGCGCCTGCGCCAACGCGAGGCCGGCCTGGAGCGCCTCCAAGCGGGGGGCTGCGCCTGTCTGAAAGCGTTCCTGCGCGGCGTCGCGCGCGCGCGTCGCGAGCGTCTCGAGCTCCTGTGCAATGGTGATCCGACGGTTCGCGGCGACGACGCTGAAATAGGCCCGGCGGACATCGGCGCGCAAATCGGCGGTGATCCGCGCGGTCTCCGCGTCGGTGACGGCGAGCGTCGCGTTGGCGACATCGATGCGCCGCTGCCGCTTTCCGGCAATCTCGACCGGCACGCTGCCGGTGAACGCCCAGTGTGGTGTTTCCTTGTCGTATTCGAACCCAAAATCCGGGTTCGGCCGCTGGCGCGCGACTGCAATACCGCCGACGTCAATCGGTCGGGCGGCACGCGCGGCAACTGCGGCCGGGCTGGCTTCGACGGCCCGTGCCAACGCCTCGGTCAGTGACAGCGTTGACGGCGCTTGCGCGGAGAGACGGCAAGTCAAACACGCGGCCGCGACAATTGCCAAAGGCGCCGTCCGGATACCAGCGAAGGCTCTTCGTCGTCGGAGCGTCATCTCGAATCTGACATCGTTGTTATCCTTGCTGCAGACGGATGAACATATGATGACAGCGAGAGATCGTCAATTGCCCGCGATCGAGCGGCACGGCCGCGGAGGTCATACGCCAGGATGCGGATCCTGCTAGTCGAGGACGAGCCCAGCGCCGCTCGATTCATCGCGAAAGGACTGCGCGAAGCCGCTTACGCGGTTGATATTGCGAGCAACGGCGCTGCCGCCTCTCTGCAGTCCCAGCAGAACGACTACGATGCGATCGTCCTCGATGTGATGCTGCCGATTCGGGATGGGCTGTCTGTGTGCCGTGAACTGCGCGCGGCCGGCATGGATGTGCCGGTGCTCATGCTGACCGCGCGGGACGCGATCGAAGCACGCGTGGCCGGACTGGATGCAGGTGCCGACGATTACCTGACCAAACCGTTCGATTTTCGTGAGCTTCTGGCCCGGTTGCGGGCGCTGACCCGCCGCGAGCGTCGGCCGGTTACTCCCTCTCGAATCGAAGTCGGAGACCTTTCGATCGATGTCCCTGCCCGGCGCGTATTCCGCCGCGGTCAGGAGATCGCGTTGACCAGCCGCGAGTATTCGTTACTCGAATTTCTCGCCCGTCGCGCGGGTGAAGTGGTTGGGCGGGCCGAAATTGCCGAACACGTTTGGGATGAGCATTACGATCCGTTCTCCAACGTCGTCGACGTATACGTCCAGCGCCTGCGCCGCAAGCTCGATGATCCAAGTGCGCCGTCTATAATCCGCACACGACGAGGGCAGGGCTATCAGCTTCTTTGATCGATGACGAAATCGCCGCGCACCCGGCCAGCCATCGAGTTCGAGTCTTCAGGCGGCGGCCTACTCAATTAATTCTTCCGTCATCATTCCTTTGTCATCCTGCTGGGATTGTTTGGAGAGTGTCTCAGTGCGGCATTGCCATCCGCTTCTGGTCAAGAGGAGATCCACATGCGTCCATCCATCGTGATCCTGGCTGTTGCCGCCGCCGCGCTGCAGTCCGCAACGCCCTATCGGATCGCCCAGACGTTTCCGCTCGGCGGCGACGGCGGGTGGGACTACATCGTTCCCGATCCTCCAAGTCACCACATCTTCATCGGCCGCGCCAATCGGGTGATGGTCGTCGACGAAGAAACGGGAAAACTCGTCGGCACGGTGACAGGGATTGACGGCGCGCATGGAACCGCGATCGCGCCGCTGACTGGCCATGGCTTCGCCACTTCAGGGAACGACGGCTCGGTCGTCATGTTCGACCTGACCTCGTTCAAGTCGCTGAAGAAGATCGCTGCAGCCGAAGATGCCGACGCCATTGTCTACGACGGCGCCTCGAAACGTGTCTTCACATTCAATGGCGACGCGCATTCATCGACCGTCATCGATCCGGCGCAGGGCACGCTCATCACGAACATCCCGCTCAACGGCAAGCCTGAATACGGGGCCTCGGCCGGAGACGGCAAGGTCTACGCAAATCTGACCGACACCAGCGAGATCGTGGAGATCGACGCCAAGGCGGCCACCGTGTCACGCCGTTGGCCGACTGCGCCGTGCAAGCAGCCGGTTTCGATGGCGATCGATACCGTTCATCATCGCCTCTTTAGTGGGTGCCGAAGCGGCGTGATGGCTATCTCTGATTACCAGGCGGGAAAGATCGTCATGACGGTGCCGATCGGAACCGGCGTGGACGGCGCCGGTTACGATCCGACGTCGGCTGACGCTTTCGCGTCGAACGCCGACGGCACGCTCACCGTCATCCACCAGGACTCGGCCGATAAGTACAGCGTCGCGCAGACGCTCCAGACGTCACCGGGATCGCGGAACATGGGCCTCGATCCAACGAACCATCGCATCTACGTGGCGGCTGCCAAGTTCGGTCCGGCTCCGGCCAGCGGACGCGGGCGGCCGCCGGTTCTTCCCGACTCGTTCAGCCTACTGGTGATTGAGCGCGGGAAGTGAGACCGCTGCGAGTCTTAAAGGGATGGAGGGTGCGCGGGCAGCGTGATTCTGAAAACGTTGCTGTCCGGTCCGGTGCGAAGCAACTCGACGTCGCCGCCGTGAGCTTCCGCGATCCACCTCGCAATCGGAAGCCCGAGGCCGGCGCCGCCGGCGCTGCGGGCCGGATCGAGGCGCACGAAGCGCGCGAACACCCGCTCGCGGTCCGCGTCCGGGATGCTCGGACCGTTGTCGGCCACGTGAATGCGGACGCCGCCGTCGTGCGCTTCCACCCTGACGTTCACCGCCCCCTCGTTCGGCGTGTAGATCAACGCATTGGCTAACAGGTTGGTGAACATTCGTCGCAGCAATGCCTCGTCGGCTCTGACAGAAACGGGCTCCAGGTGCGAGGTCACATGAATATGCTTCGCGTCAGCGCGCGAGGCCAGTTCGCGAATTCCCTCGGCGACGACCACGTCAACGTCGACTTCCTCCACTTGGATCGGGTAGCCGCCGCCGTCGGCTCTTGCGAGGACGAGCATGTCGTCGACCAGACGCGCCAGGCGTGAGCTCTGCTGGGCCATCACGCCCACGGCCTCCCGGTACTCTCCCAGGTCGCGATCCGCCTGACTCAGCGTGACGTCGGCGGCAGTCTTCATGATCGACACGGGCGTCCGCAGTTCGTGTGAGGCATCCGCCATGAACTGGCGCTGGGTCGACAGCGCGTTGGCGAGTTGATCGAGGACGCGGTTGAACGACGTCGCCACGTCTTGCAGTTCAATGCCCGCATTTGCGACGGTCAGCCTTCTGCTGAGCGCGCGCGGTGTAATCCTCCTGGCTTGTTCTGCGATCTCGGCCAGTGGATGCAGTCCTCGTCGACCGAGGATCCATCCGCCGACGGCCGCGATCCCCAGCACGAACGGGACGCCGATCGCACACGCCTGCAGCAGTGTCCACCAGTGCTCCAGTACCTCCCGCATCGGCGCTGCGACCACCACTGTGAAGGCATAGTCCTTGGATTGTGCGGTCCGTAGCATGACGCGCCACTTCTGACCTGTCGCTGCGGTCACGGTGTCTACGGAAACACCGGCGGCGCTTGATGGCGTCATTGCGGGCTTGGGCAATCCGTCGGACATCTCGTGCGTTGGGACGCCCGACGCATCCAGCACGGAAATGACATAGTCCCGGCGCGGCACCATCGATT
>JBPYFA010000402.1:0-8437 GCA_051986585.1 Vicinamibacterales bacterium
AGCATCGGCGGTAAGACGAAAGACGTTCTCCGCGGTGCTCTCGAAGATCCGGAAGTCGTGACCGGTGTCGTTGCGGCTGTAGCCGACCGTCAAGGCAACGGGCTGCAGCTTGGTCCACGTCGCCTCGGCGTCGAAATTCGTTCGGTTATGTGCGTACAGCTCTGGGCCGCCAGTTGATGATGTGGCGACCGACGTGTCGTAGTTGATGAACTGCGCGATGCTGAACTGCGGTGTGTTGTTGGAATAGTCGTAGCGGCGGAATCGTGCGCTGAAGCGCCAGTCCATTTGCGGGCGCGACACGAGATTCAAATTGGTTGAAAACACTCCCGCGTCGGCAGCTGCCGTGGAGCGTGGCATCGGCAACTGCGGCAGCGCCGAGTTGATGGTAAACGGCTGCAGTGTTTCGTCGTTCTTCCAGGACCCGAACGAGATGAATCCGGTCAGCTGGGTGCGGTGCTTGAACTTGCTGAATCCACCAACGCTTACCGTCTGTGCTGAGTTCGAGGGCCACAGCGCAGTGCGGCCACGACCCGGCGCACTGGTCGAGTCACTGAGTCGCAGCGGGTTGTCCCAGATTAACGGTGTGTCGAGATTGTCGAACCACGATCCGCCGTACGCGACGCTGAGCATTTGACGTGTGTTCGTCCATTGTGCGCCGAGACTGAAGTCGTTGGTTCGCGAGTCGTACGGCAGTCCCACTTCGACGTCGTTGCCAAACCCAAAGCTCGCCCCCCACGGCAGCTGACCGACATGGCGGTTCATCGTATACGTCGCCGTGATATCGAGTTGCGGTTTGGGCGTCGCGACGAAACTGACGTTGCCGACGTCGCGCCGCTCGCGGAGATCGAACTGCGAGGCAACCGGCAGCCACACGTTCAGACCGCCGCCGTTTTGAGCTGCCAGTTGGGTCGCGTCGTCGAGAACCAGGTTGTCGTTGGTGTGCGTGTACGGTGTCTTGGTGTCGACACTGTAGAACTGCGGGATCTGGCTCCAGAGGCCTGACACCTTGAATCTTCCCGTGCGCTCGTAATCGGCAAAGTAGCGCTGATCGCGATAGCCGACGTTGTCTGCGGTGCTGCGGAACAACCAGTCGCCGTTCGGAGCCTCGTTCGCGTACTTCGCATCGGTGAACAGGACGCCATTCCGCATGTCCTGGTAGCGCTGAAATCGTGCAGGGTCGCCATCGATATTGCTCAATCGACCACCGAACTGAAACTGGTGCCAGGTCTGATCGAACAGGCTGTGCGGTGTCTCAACGGTTGGCGCGGCCGGCGGGGTCTGCGCCGCCGTCTCTGGCGGGGTTGCTGGCGGTTTCGCTTGATCGTCTGCAGCAGCTGACGACGATGCCGCTGCAGATGTGCCGACCGCCGTCTGCGCGCAAACGGAAATCGGGATCGCGAATCCCACCGTGAAGATCAACGTAGCGAGGATGAGGCGACGCATGTATGCCTCCGAGCCTTACCGCATGAAGAACTGGCCGGACGGGTGATTCGACCCGTGAATGTTCGCGTGACAGTTGACGCACGAGCGTCCGAACATGCGGTTGCTCTTGTTGACTGTAATCGCGTTGTTATCGTAGAGGGTCGCCGGATGCCTCGTCGACACGTGGCATCGTTGACAGAGCATCGGCATCCTGACGACCAGCATCCGATCATTTGAGGAGCCATGCGGGTCATGACACGTGGTGCAGCTCTCTTTGACCGGTGCGTGCTCCCACAGCATCGGACCACGCATTTCGGTGTGGCAGCTGATGCAGAGTTCGGACACCGAGCTACCCGTTTTCAAGTTCTTGACGTTGCTGATCGACCCGTGCGGATTGTGACAGGACGAGCAGGACATCTTGCCTTCGCGTACCGGCATGTGCGCGACGGCGCGTTCCGTCTTGGCCACCTGCAGTCGATGGCAGGTTGCGCAGAGCTCGGTCTGCGTCGTCTTCTTGAGCTGATGCTCGAACGATTTCGGGCTGTGCACGCTGTGGCACGTCGTGCAGGACAGATTGCGGCGATCGTGCGCACTGCCTTCCCAGGCGGCGTGGTCGCCGCGATTGTGGCAGGTCAGGCACACCTGGTTGACGTCTGCCGGCTTCATTTCGGAAAACTTCTGGATGTGCCCGGAGGCTTCGTCTTCAACGTGGGCCTGCCCCGGACCATGGCAGCTCTCGCATCCCTGGGTCGCCGCGGGGGATCGCGGGTTCTTTGCCTGGCCGTGGGGTGTGCCTTTGAGCGTTTCGCCTTGATCGGTGTGGCATTCGAGGCACTTGGCGGTTCCAACATACCCACCCTGCGCGGGCGTCGATGGTTTCTGCGTGGTGGTGGGTTGCGAAGCGGCCGGTTTGGAGGGCGCTTGAGCGCCGGCCTGCGGCAATGGCGAACCGAACGGAACGCCTGCCGCACGAACAGTAATCGCTGTCGCGAGAACGCAGGTTGCCACCAGATACTGACGGTAGTACACGATGACTCTCCAGCCGCGAATGCGGTCCGCGTCGGTCGTGGATGTCCCCTGGGCGCTGGCGTGTAGGGGCTTGTCAGGCGCTGCCGTCAGCACGCGCCGTGCCATCGAGATCAATCAACGAAGGGTGTCAAAGTGTCAAGAGAGAAGAAAATGAATTTCATCGATCGTTTTGCACTTCGAAATGCTACCGGTTCAGCGCTGCCTCCGAATCACCGGAGGTGCTCCAGCATACCGGAGCAAATGCAGCCACGACGTTAACGAAATCGAGATTACTGCTGGAACGACTACTGCTCTTTCGAGCGCTACCAAACACCGAGGGACCGTATGCCACGGGCAACAACATCACCTTCCCTGACATCCGTGACGGCTCACCAGGCGCAGCCAAACGTTCGCACCGGTCAAAGTACCGATGACATCGCCCGGGCCTTGATCGACAACCTGCGGTGCCTGCAAGGGAAGCTGCCACAGGCCGCGACACGAAATGACTGGTACATGGCGACCGCCTACACCGTCCGGGATCGAATGATCGATCGCTACATCAGCAGCCTGGAGGTGATGACCGACGTGCGAAGCGGCCACAAGGCCGTCGCGTATCTGTCCGCCGAGTTCCTCGTCGGCCCTCATCTCGGTAATGGCCTCATCAGCCTCGGCATCTGGGACGCCACCGAACAGGCGCTCGCCCGATTCGATCAGGACTTGCTGGTGCTTCTCGAACAGGAAGAAGAGCCCGGGCTGGGCAACGGGGGGCTTGGACGTCTGGCGGCGTGCTATATGGACTCGCTGGCCACCCTCAACGTCCCGGCGATTGGCTACGGACTTCGTTACGAGTTCGGCATCTTCGATCAGGCGATTCGAGATGGCTGGCAGGTCGAGATCACCGACAAATGGCTCCGTTTTGGGAATCCGTGGGAGATCGTGCGCTCGGAGGTCACATTCGACGTCAAACTCGGTGGGCACACCGAGCACTATCAGGATGAGCAAGGACAGTACCGCGTCCGCTGGATCCCCGACCGAATCGTGAGAGGGATCGCCTACGATACGCCGGTCCCCGGTTATTGCGAGGCGACCACCAACACCAACCTGCTGCGGCTGTGGAAGGCGGAGGCAGCGGAATCGTTCGACTTCGCGGCATTCAACGTCGGCGACTACTACCGTGCCGTCGATCAGAAGGTCGAGTCGGAAACGATTTCCAAGGTGCTCTATCCGAATGACGAGCCGGTCGCAGGGAAGAAGCTTCGCCTCGTTCAGCAGCACTTCTTCGTCTCGTGCTCGTTGCAGGACATGATCCGCATTCACTCGATCCGCCAGAAGTCGTTGGCGGACTTCGGTCAGCACTGGGCGGTACAGTTGAACGACACGCATCCGGCTATCACCATCGCCGAATTGATGCGCCTGCTGATCGACGAGCACCTGATGGGTTGGGACGAATCGTGGGCGATCACCCAGCAGGCATGCGGTTACACCAATCACACCCTCCTCGCCGAGGCGCTCGAGAAGTGGCCGGTGCCGCTTTTTGGCAAGTTTCTGCCGCGGCATCTCGAAATCATTTACGAGATCAACCGCCGCTTTCTCGACGACGTCCGGCAGCGTCACCCCGGGGACGATCAACTGCTTCGTCGCCTGTCATTGATCGACGAAACCGGAGACAAGTACGTCCGCATGGCGCATCTGGCAAGCGTTGGCAGTCACGCGATCAACGGCGTCGCGGCGCTTCACAGCGACTTGCTCAAGCAGACCGTGCTTCGCGACTTCTACCAGGTGATGCCGGAGAAGTTCTTCAACGTCACCAATGGCGTCACGCCCCGCCGATGGATGGTGCTCAGCAATCCGCAATTGTCCCGGTTGATCACGAGTCGAATCGGCGACCGATGGATCTCGCACCTCGAAGACGAGCTCTGGCGCGTCGAGGGGTTGGCCGCCGACACCGATTTCCAGAACGAATGGCGGACGGTGAAAGCCGACAACAAGGTGGCACTCGCCGGCTTCATCAAGGACCGCACCGATATCAAGGTGAATCCGGACTCGCTCTTCGATATTCAGGTCAAACGCCTCCACGAGTACAAGCGACAGCACCTGAACGTGCTGTATCTGATCACGTTGTACAACCGTCTGAAACGTACCGGCACTGCCGGCGTGACACCGCGCACGGTGATCTTCGGCGGCAAGGCAGCGCCCGGATACCGCATGGCAAAGCTGATCATCAAGTTGATCAACTCTGTTGCCTCGGTCATCAACCAGGACGCCGCGATCTCGGAAGTGCTCAGAGTCGTCTTCCTGCCCGACTTCAATGTCAAGAGTGGCCAGCGCGTCTATCCCGCGGCGGATTTGTCCGAACAGATCTCGACCGCCGGCAAAGAGGCGTCCGGAACGGGCAACATGAAGTTCGCGCTGAACGGGGCGTTGACGATTGGCACGCTCGATGGCGCGAACGTCGAGATCCGCGATGCGGTTGGTGCCGAGAACTTCTTTCTCTTCGGCCTGACCGCCGCGCAAGTGGCGCAACTCCGGACTGACGGCTACCGGCCGAGCAGCTTTTACGAGTCGAACGCCGACTTGCGCGAGGCGATCGATACGCTCGACGCCGGCCGGTTCAGCAACGGTGATCGCGAGGTGTTCCGCCCACTCGTCGAATCACTCCTGACTCGGGACGAGTACATGCTCTTTGCCGATTATCAGAGCTACCTCGATTGCCAACAGCGCGTCAGCGACGCGTATCGCGATCAGGATGCGTGGACTCGCATGTCGATTCTCAATACCGCACGAGTCGGCCGGTTCTCGTCGGACCGCTCGATTCGCGATTACTGCCGCGACATCTGGGGCATCCATCCGAGCGACGGGGGGAAAATCACCGAGTGAGGAAGCCGGCTGCGGGCGGCTTGGCTGCTCGAATAGTGTCAGACGGCGTGAGCGCCCCGCTTGGCGCGTCGCTGCAGCAGGGTGGCGTCAATTTCAGTATCTTTTCGAAGCACGCCGAACGAATTGATCTGCTCCTGTTCGATCGCGCCGATGACGACGATCCCGCGCAGCTGATTGCGCTCGAAGCGCCACGTCACCGCACGTATCACTACTGGCACGTCTTCGTGCCCGGCCTCGAAGCCGGTCAAGTCTATGGCTACCGTTGCCACGGAACCTTCGCCCCCGATCGCGGGCTGCGATTTGATGGCCAGAAACTGCTGCTCGACCCTTACGGTCTCGCGGTGGCAGTGCCCGATCGGTACGATCGCGAAGCGGCCAGACGTGCCGGCGCAAACACCGCGTCTGCCATGAAGAGCGTCGTCGTTGATCCCACTCGGTATGACTGGGAAGGTGACACGCCGATCAGACGTCCGTTTGCCGAAACCGTGATCTACGAGCTTCACGTTCGCGGCTTTACGAAGCATCCAAGTTCCGGCCTCTCGTCGGCTGCACGCGGCACCTACGCAGGCCTGGTCGAGAAAATTCCCTACCTGAAGGAACTGGGCGTCACCGCGGTGGAACTGCTGCCGGTTTTTCAATTCGATCCCCAAGCCGCACCGGCAGGCCGGGTCAATTACTGGGGCTACCAACCGGTCTCGTTCTTCGCCCCGCACCACGCGTATAGTTCGCGCCGGTCGCCGATCGAGGTGCTCGATGAATTTCGCGACATGGTGAAGGCGTTTCATCGAGCGGGTCTCGAGGTGATTCTCGACGTCGTGTTCAACCACACCGCGGAAGGCGGCAGTGACGGACCCACGATCTGCCATCGCGGGCTGGCCAACGACATCTACTACATCCTCGAGCCGGATCGATCTGGCTATGCCGACTACACTGGCTGCGGCAACACGCTGAACGCAAACCAACCGGTCGTGCGCCGGCTGATTCAGGACAGTCTGCGCTACTGGGTGACCCAGATGCACATCGACGGGTTCCGGTTCGATCTCGCGTCGGTGCTGGCGCGCGACGAGAACGGCCGTCCGTTGCCCAACCCGCCAGTACTCTGGGACATCGAATCGGACCCGCTGCTTGCCGGCACGAAGCTCATCGCCGAACCGTGGGATGCGGCCGGTCTCTATCAGGTCGGCAGCTTCATCGGAGACAGCTGGCAGGAATGGAACGGCCGCTTTCGCGACGATGTGCGCCGGTTCGTCAAAAGCGACGAGCGCTCGGTGAGCGGCCTCGCGAAACGGTTGATGGGCAGCCCGGATATCTACGGACACGAGGATCGCGAGGCCGAACAGAGCATTCAGTTCGTGACCTGCCACGACGGTTTCACCCTCAACGACCTCGTCTCCTATAACGAGAAACACAACGAGGCCAACGGTGAGAACAACCGCGACGGTTCGAACGACAACCTGAGCTGGAATTGCGGCGTCGAGGGTCCGACCGCCGACCCGGCAATCGAGGCGCTGAGAAACCGCCAGGTGAAAAACTTCCTGACGCTACTCCTTGTCGCAACCGGCACACCGATGCTGTCGATGGGCGACGAGGGACGGCGGACGCAGAACGGTAACAACAACGCGTATTGTCAGGACAACGAGACCAGCTGGTTCGACTGGACCTTGCTCGAGCGTCACGCCGACGTACACCGGTTCGTAAAGTGGCTCAATGCGTTCCGACAGCGGCGCGACGTTACGACCGAGACCGAGACGCCGACCTTGAACGAACTGCTGCGACGGGCACACATCGAGTGGCATGGTGTCGCGCTCCACCGGCCCGATTGGAGCGACCAATCGCACAGTCTCGCTTTCACGATCCGGAGCATCAGCGCGCGGTTCGTGTTGCACGGCATGCTGAACGCGTATTGGGAACCGTTGACGTTCGAACTCCCACCCGTTCCTGCCGGCAGCCAGGGTGTCTGGCGCCGCTGCCTGGACACCGCCCTGCCATCGCCAGACGACGCGCAGCATTGGGAGGACGCGCCGTCGATCACGTCGGCGGCCTACCTGGTGCAACCGCGTTCGATCGCCGTGATGGCGGCGGCCCTCGCGGGAGGGCGGCAATAGTCGGCCTCCTTCACAACTTCGAATAGGGCGCCCTGGCTTGGCTGCCGCGGGAGATCCGGCGGTGGAGGCCACGCCAAGATCAGTGGCCGCCAAGCTCGCGCCACCCTTGCATCATTTCGGACACAAGGGTGTCAGCGGCTTTTCGGAGCCGCGGTTCCAATTGCTGCAACGCCATCAGCGAGTCGGCTCGGAGCTTGGCATCCGGCGACGAGCTTCCATGAATGCTGCCGGCGCCGAGTTGCACGCCGGAGTCGTAGACGATCTCGGAGAGATCGTCGACCGAGCGGAGATCATCGAGCGTGATTTCGCGATACGACGGCTCCCAGCTTCGAATCCACCAGTTGCGCAGATGCTGTCCTCCGATCGCCATGTCGCCAACGTCGACCTCGGGGCCGGCGGCGAGAATATTGTGCGTCAGGCGGCCGAGCTGCTTGCTTCCAACGATCACCCGGAACGTTGGACGGACCGTGGGCACTTCGAGACAGCGGACCCCTTCCAGCGAGCGGAGCGTCTTCGCCTCGAGCACCTCGTCATCCTCCGGATCGTCTGACATTCCTCTCACGCGAATCAGAATCTTCATCGTCACGGCGCTGCCGATGCCCATTCGCAGCCATCCGGCGTTGAGTACGTGAAAGTATTCTGCGGGGAGATCCGGCCGCTCTAGTGCGACGATGCGCGCGAACGTCGCCATCGACGAGCTGAGGGCGGGCAGCGACGCTTCTGGCATCGGGATCATCTTGGCGTCGGCCCACGCGAGAAACGCCGCGCGCGTGGGAGGCGGATATCGTTGCCGCAGCCAGCCGACGATGGCCGGCTCAGCAGGCTTGTAGTCGGCATCTGCAAGGCCCTGCCGGTAGCCCGAGAAGAAACGGTCGAAGAGGCGATCGCGGCTGTCCGTCCAACCGCGTCGGCGCGCGGCCAGGTCGACCGATCCGAGGAACCTCGCGATGTCGACGAGCGCCGGCCCACGCGTCGATTCGTCGAAATCGTCGAGGCCCCACTCATTCGACGTGAACGCATACTGT
>JBPYFA010000403.1:0-15367 GCA_051986585.1 Vicinamibacterales bacterium
TGATGTACCACGAGTAAGCCACCACCGCCGCGAGCGTCAGGATGAGGCCGAAAAGAAGCGGAACCGTCGGCGAGCGCGACTGCAAGGGCACAGGGGCGAGGATACAACAACGTGTTGAAGAACCGCGTCGTGGTCATGTAGGATGCTACTATCCATGGACAGGTTGGCCTTCAACAGCTACGTTCCTGGCTATACCTGATAGCTTCCCGCCCGGCGCGTGACGCCAACCCGATTGCCTGAACCTCGCTCGCGCTTTGCGGTCTTCGTTCATCGCCATTCCTGATCGAGTCCGACGCGCAGCAACAGACGCGGATTCGTTCTGCGCTCCGCAGATCGAGTGACCACTGATTCAATGCAACCTCACGGCGCTGCGCCGCTGAGTTCACGGGCGCACGATGGACGACATCTTTACGACCCTGCGCGTCACCGCTGGCGAGCCCGACCTGGCTCGCGTCGCCATACGCCGCCAGCAGTTCGTCGTCGGACGGCCGATTGAATTCGACCAGAGCGCGCCTCGCATTGCCGCGCTCGAGTACGCGCTCGGCTCGGTCGGCGCCGAGATCGTCAACGGGCTGCGGCTGTTTGCGTCCCGGCGCCGGGTGGAGATCGACGCCATTGAAGCGGTGGTGACAGCCGATCTGGAAAACCCGCTCGCGTATCTCGAAGTGATCGGCGAAACCGGACGTGCGGTCCTTCAGTGGATTCACATCAAGGTGTTCGTTTCGTGTGCCGACCAGTCGACGATCCGTGGCGTGTTCGAGGCCATGCTCGATCGCCTGCCGCTGACCAGCACGCTGCGAGTGGCGACCAAACTGACGACGGAATTGATCTTTACTGCCTGATCGGAGGCTCTGATGTATCGCTTGAACGAGGAACAGGAACGGATCGTTGCCGAGGCAACGGCCATTGCGGTCAGGGACATCGGCCCGGATGCTGCCCGAGTCGATCGCGAAGGTGCCTTTCCCGAACGGGCGATTGGCGCGCTTGGCAAGGCGGGCCTGCTCGGTTTGACGGTGCCGCGCTCGCTCGGCGGTCGCGAACAGGGGATCAGAACCACTGCCGCGGTCCTCGACGTGGTCGCACAGCATTGCTCGTCGACGGCAATGGTGTATCTGATGCACCTCTGCGGCGTGGCGTGCTACTTGTCGGTTCCCGACAAGAGCGACGCGGAGCTTCGTGCCGCCGCGCAAGGGACGCACCTCAGCACGCTGGCCTTCAGTGAGACCGGGTCACGCAGCCATTTCTGGGCACCCGTGAGCCGCGCAACGGGACATAACGGTGTCGTCCGGCTCAATGCGAGCAAGTCGTTTGTAACCTCGGCCGGTCACGCGCACGGTTACGTCGTTTCGACGCTCGCGCCGAACGGAACTGAGCCGCTCGAGAGCAGCTTGTACATGGTGCTGGCAGACGACCCTGGCGTTCGCATCTCGGGTGCATGGAAGGGCGTCGGCATGCGCGGCAACGCGAGCGCGCCGATGACGCTCGAAGACGTCAATCTCGAAGAGAACCGGGCGTTGAGCGCACCTGGCAAGGGGCTCGAGATGATGCTGGGCGTGGCCCTGCCCGTGTTCCAGGTCGGATCGGCGGCGGTTGCGGTAGGCATGGCTGAAGCGGCGGTGCAGGCGACGATACAGCACCTCACCCACGCGCGATTCGAAGACACACAGTCGTCGCTCGCGCAGCTGCCGACGTTGCGGGCGCGGGTTGCGGCCATGCGCGTCGAGACCGATCGGGCGAGGGCCCATTTGACCGCCGTTCTCGATTCGATCGAAACGCCAGGGCCGGCGACGCAACTGCTTGTCCTCGAAGCCAAGGCGGCGGCAACGGAAGCTGCGGTCAGCGTGACCGACAGCGCGATGCGGACCTGCGGCGGGGCCGCCTTCGGCGGCGCGCACGGGATCGAACGGTTGTTCCGGGATGCGAGGGCGCCCATCATCATGGCGCCGACGACCGATCAGGCGTATGAATTCATCGGCCGCGCTCTGTGCGGACTGGAGCTTTTCTAAATGGATCGACCACTCCGCGTTGGCGCCGTCATGTACGACCCGAAGGTGTCCGTGATCTGGGAGATCATCAGGAACTTCTTCGATGTGCAGCAGGCACCCATCGACGTATCGTTCTACAGCACGTATGAACTCCAGGTCTCGGCGCTGCTCGATCGAAAGATCGACATTGCCTGGAACTCGCCGCTCGCCTGGCTCGACGCCCAGCGGCGCTCCGGCGGGACCTGCCGGGCGATTGCGATGCGCGATACCGATCGCGATCGCATCGCCTATCTGGTAGCTCGGCGGTCGGGACGCTACAAGACGATCAGTGACTTGCGCGGTGCCGCGATCGCGACGGGAGCCTCGGATTCGCCGCAGGCCACGCTCATTCCGCTCGGGCGGCTGCGCCAGGACGGCATCATTCCGGAGACCGACCTGATGATCCACCGTTTCGATGTTCTGGTCGGTAAGCACGGCGATCATGTCGGCGGCGAGCTCGACGCGTTCCGCTGCCTGAAGCGAGGAGAAGTTGCGGCCTGTGCGATGCTCGACCTGAACTGGTTGACATGGACCCACGACGGCACCGTCGATCCCGGCGAATTCATGATTCTCGCCGAGACGGCCCGATTCGATCACTGCGTTTTCACGGTTCGCGAAGATCTCGACGTTGCGGCCGAGCGACGATGGCTCGACGCGCTGTTTTCGATGCGCTACGACGTGCCGGAGCACCGCGAGATGATGGATCTCGAGGGCCTGAAGGCCTGGCTCCCAGGGCGCACGACCGGTTTTGGCGCGTTGAGCGCCGAAGTCGACGCCCAGCGATACTTCGACCGCGCCCCGTCGAAATCGTGAGTGCGCTTCCGCTCTTTCCGGTCACCTCGGTCGGCAGTTGGCCCAGGCCTCTCGAAATCATTGACGCACAACGCCGGCTTCGCAGAGGCCGCCTGAATCGTACGGACTTCGAGCGCATCGCCGATGCGGCGGTGTGCGACTGGCTTCGATTGCAGGAAGCAATCGGTTGCGACATCCTCACTGACGGCGAATTGCGCCGCGATAACTTCTATTCATTCGTGACCGAAAAGCTGGACGGCGTCAGGCTGATGACGCTCGCCGAAATGCTGGATGTCGTCGAAGACAAGGCTGGATTCGAGCGGCTGTTGCAGACGCTCGACGTGCCGGCCTACTCAATCAGCAGTCCGGTCTGTGTCGGGCGAATCGGGCGACGGGAGCCACTCGCGACCGATGAACTGGCGTTCCTGAAGCGTCACACGGATCGACCGATCAAGATCACATTGCCGGGTCCCTACCTTCTCACCCGAGCGATGTACGTGCCAGAAGTCACTCGAGCCTTCTACCCGACCAAGGAGGATCTCGCCGAAGAGGTCGTCAGCACATTGCGGGACGAGCTGGCGGAGCTGACCGGCCAGGGCGCCGACTTCATTCAGCTGGACGAACCGGTGTTGAGCGAACTCGCGTTCGCGCCCGGGCGGACGCGAACGTTCATGTGCGCCGCGCTGGCCGCGCGGCAGGATCCCGCCGAAGAGCTCGAGCTCGCCGTCTCCCTCATCAATCGTGTGGTCCGCGGTTTCGATTCGACGCGGCTCGGAGTTCACGTGTGTCGCGGCAATTGGAGTCGTGATGAATCGACGCTGCTCACCGGGTCGTATCGACCATTGGCTCCGTACCTGCAGCGGCTGGAGGTGAGGCAACTGGTACTCGAGTACGCCACCGATCGAGCTGGCGAGGTGATGGCCTTCGGCGACAAAGAGGTCGGACTCGGCGTGGTGAACCCACGCACGGATACGATCGAATCACGCGACGCGATTGTCGCCACCGTCCGGCGCGCGCTGTCGGTCTATCCCGCGTCGCACATCTTTCTCAATCCCGATTGCGGATTTGCGACGTTCTCCAATCGGCCCGTGAATGTCGCGCCGATCGCCGCCGCAAAACTGCGCGCCATTGTCGCCGCAGCCCGCGAACTCCGCTCGTAAGATCGCAACGCCCCGCCGTCCCAGTGGTATCCGCCTTGCGTTCTGTTGCACAGACCAACAGACGTGAGAGTGGGCCGTGGTGATTCCCTCCATGATCAGGCGATTCGGTTGGCGGCGGCGATCCGAATTGCTGACGGCTGCCGACATCTCGTCGCGCGGCTGCCGATATCCCGCTAACTACGGCCCAGTTGGATTTCCAGGAGGAGTCCTATGAGCCACACACTCTATAAGGCCGGACTGGCGCTCGCCGCCGTCTTGAGCCTCAGCGCCGCAGTGCTCGCCAGTTCGCAGACGCCGACCGATAAAACACAGCCGAACGTCAAACTGGTCACTGCACAACCGATTCAATCGGTTCAGGGTAAAGACAACTTCGAGGCGTATTGCGCGGTCTGTCACGGCCGTACGGGCAAAGGCGATGGTCCGGCGGCTCCAGCCATGAAGATGCCGGTCGCCGACCTGACTGCAATCGCAAAAAAGAATGGCGGCAAATTCAATGGGATCGCCATTGCGGAAATGATCAAAGGAGCCGAGAGAGACATCCCGTCGCACGGCAGCAAGGACATGCCGATTTGGGGTCCCGTGTTCCGCGCGTTCCAGGCGGATCCAAACATCGCCACGCTGCGCGTGAACAACCTCGTGGACTACCTGAAATCGATCCAGGTGCCGTAACTCCTGAGGCGGCGCGGACGTGGCTTCTACCGCGCCCGCACCGCCTGCCATTCCCTGTGTCCCTTCTATTCAAGTGCCCAAGCGATCCCGTTGACGAGCAAGCGACGGAACTCAGGACGGGTGAAGTCATCCGGGTGGCCGAGCGACGTGTAGAAGACGCGCGCATGTTTCGCACCATATTGGTGTGTCCACGCGATTGGCTCTGCGGGCTGGTCCGGAATTGAGCCCATCAGCAAGGTCGTCGTATCCGAGGCAAGCGGGCCGACTTTGTAGAGTGATCCCGCGCCAGTGAAAGTCGTGACCGAGACGCCTTTGAGAATCGGGTGCGACCGCGCACCGGCTGCGATGGTCAGTCTGGTTCTTGGTCCTTCGGGATGATGATTCGTGTAATGACCGCCAAGGACCTCTGGATCGAATTCCTGCCACACCGCGTGCGACGCCTCCACGGGCGGATCGGTCGGCCGCAGTGCAAATGCATGACACGCTGGGCGGATGCCGACCAGCGGCTTGCCGGCTGCCAAATAGGCGCGGACGGCGTTCAGTTGATCAATTGGCGGCGTGCGTCGCCGAACGCTCAGGAAGAGCAGATCTGCGGACTGCAGCGCGTCAACCAGCCCTGGAAAGTTGTTCTTGTCCTTTGCGTCCTGCTGGATGACCGTCACTCGGTAGCCGCGCGGCTCGAGCTCGCGTTTCGCAAAATCGGGCAGCGTCTCCCAGGTGTGGTACTCGTCTTCGCCAATCATGAACACGATGTGGTGCTGTTTCGCACCCTGGGCCGCCGAGAGCCCGATTGTCGAGAGAACCGCCGTGAGGGCGAGAAGACGCTTCAGCATCGCATCACCGATTCACCAATTCACCGATTGTCCCCAAGGCTCTTGATGAACGCGATCAAGGATTGAATCTGCGCCTCAGAGAGCACCCCCGCATAACTCGGCATGCTGACCTCGCCGCGCTCGTAGCCGTCCACGATCTTGGCGCTTGGATCGAGGATCGATTCCCGGATGTATGCCTCGTCGGCTTTGCCGCGAACCATCCCACCAGCGAAGGTTCGATCCGTTCCGTAGAGCCCTTTCCAGCTCGGGCCTAACTTCGTCAGCGACGAACTATCGATCGCATGACATGCAACGCAACCAAACGCCTGGTAGAGCCGCCGCCCCTCCTGTGCGCTGATCGGCGCATCCTCCTTCACCGCCATCGTGCGCGGCGCGAGACTAACCGTGATGTTGCCGAATCCTTCCGACTGCGGCGTGAACTTGGGCAAATCGTACGGTGTGAAGTAGGCCGTGTCCTGAAACTTCCTGCCACCCGCCGTCGCAAGTGACCAGCCAACCCGCATCTGCATGACCGGCACCATACCTGGGACGCCGATGAATACGGAGCGGCCGTCGCTGGAAACGTATGCGCTCGACGGTGCGAGGCGGTCTATCCCCGTCGTTCCATCGGCCTTGAATTGCGGCGAACCGTATTGATAGGTTCGCTTGTAGTGCCAGCTCGCGAGCGAGTAGTTATCGGGATTGACGGCCTTGGTTCGATCGAGCGGAACGTCAAACCGTAACAGTACGCCCTTGTCCATGGGCACCACCTCTCGCGGCAGCGTCGACGATATGCCCGTGTAGCGGACCCGGCCGAGTCCGGCAAGGCGTGTTGCCGCCGTGCCCCAGCCAAGAATCTGAAATCCGGCGATGTAGAGCTGACCGTCGGCCGGATTCACCGATCCGTGCAGCAAGGGAAACGAAAATGCTTTCGTGATGCTGACGACGGCGGCCTGTAGTTTTTGACCGTGTTGGTTGAGCAGCACGCGAAACAGCTCGGGACCGTTGAAATCGATATACACCAGTCCGCCGTTCAACGAACCCATCCGCGCACCGAACAACCAGATTTGGGACATCGCCGACGCGCTGGCCGAATGCGGGATCCACGTGAGCGGCTCGGCGATCGGAGCGGGGTACACTTCGCGCGGCTTCTTGTCGCTCAAGAACCCGTAGAACTGCGCGTCGCCAACAACATGCAGCGGTGTGCTTGGAATGTAGTTCCCCTGCTGATCGCTCGCAGTGACGAGCCCCGTGCGAAGGTTGACGCCGATGTTGGGCTGACGAAATCCGTAGCCAAGAACTGTGGCACGCTGGCCGTCGGCGGAAATGCGCAGCACGCTGCCATTGTGTTTGCCGAAGGTCGCCGCTTCCTGGCCTCCCTTCGCGATGATGAATTCCCCTTTTGGAGCGAGGCGGATCGTGCTCGGAAATTCCCGCAGGTCGGCCGTCTGCGCGAACGCATTCGAAAACAGCTCATGGACGTCGGCTTCCCCGTCTCCATTCGTGTCTCTCAGCCGCCAGATTCCGTTGCGATCGAACACAAAGATCTGATTGTCCCGAATCGCCAGCGTCAACGGTTCATGCAGCCCGGATGCGAATCGTTTCCACCGTGCAGTGCCCGCCGCGTCGTGAAGGCCCCGAACCATCCAGACGTCGCCATCGAGGGTGACGACGACGCCGGTGCCGTCCTGAAGAAATTGAATGTCGCCGGGCCGGACGGCGCGGTGCCAGGGATTATCGATCGGCAGCGCGATATCATCGACAACGTAGGCGCCTTTGGCAGTAGAGCGCGAAACCGACGTCGTTACCTGTTGCGGCCACCGTACGGCCGGCGGATCGCTGGGTGGGAACGGCGTCGCCTCGGCGCTCTCGGTTCCATTCGAGAAGCTTGCGACAAAGGTGATCGACTGCGCGTGCGCCGGAACGCCGACGACCCACACCTGCACGCTCGATCCATCGTGCACGATGGGAATCTTGACAAGAGACACGCCCCCGCCGGTCACGTTGACGGCGACTTCCGGCCGTGCGATCCCGAGCACGAGCCATATCGGGCGGGTCGAAGGATCGACAGAAAAGTGCCTGGCCACATGCCACGTGGCACCATCGTCTTTCCCGTCCAGGTACTCGCGAACACCGCTACCGCCTGCGGTGTATTCGAGCACCACGCCACGCGTCACGTGGCGGATCGACTTGAACTGTCCAAGCTCCTCCGGCAAAGGACCGCGTCCGACCTCCTCAGGGCTGGGCGCCGGTTCTCGCGGATCGGTGAAGGCGACGGTTTCGCCGGTTTGCCAACCTGGATAGATGCCGTTTGCGAGCCACACGCTGCCGTCGGGTTCGGGAAGCACGGATTGCCCACCGGGCGTCTTGCGGTCCGGATGGTGGTACGAACCCGGAGCAAGTGCGACCGGCGTCACTCCGTTGCCGCGCCAGATAGCCGCAATCCTCAACAGGTCGACGTCAAACGCCGCCCAGGTGCGTGGCCCGATCCTGACGACGAGGGCGCGCGGCGTCAGATTGTTCGTGGGGAACCCAGGGCCCGCCTTCCTCGCGTCCACTATCGAAGAGAAGAACGGAAAATCCGGCTCGATCCAGTCACCGAAGGTGTCGGCCGGCTTTTGATTGCCGTAATACGCTGGCAGGCGTGTCCCGGCCGCGACTGCCGCGACCAATCCGATCACGATGGCGATACGTCCAAGCGACGACACGAAGGCGTTCTCCCTATCCGAATTCCGGTCCCAGCACGGCGAATTCATTCTGCGGCTGACCAAAGGGGGATCGTCCCCCGCGGTACATGCGCACGTAAGGTCGCTGCGCGTGGAAGCCCGAGTCTTCGAGAAAACGGATCCAGTGGCGACTGTGATGCGGCGCGTCGATCACAAACGACTGATCGCGGTGCCTGGCGAGGCAGCCCCTGACCATGTCGATTGCGTCGCTCACATCATCGGCGACGACCGGTCCGAGGTGCTCGAACTGATGACCGTGACGGCCGAGAAGATATCCGCACAGGTTTCCAGCGCGCTCCGCCACGAAGGCGAACTCCGGCGCACCGTCGTACATCCACTCGAGAGTGTTGGCGCGAGGCGCGCCAAAGACTGCCGCATCCATCGTGGCAACCTCGGAAAGTTCACCGCGAGTCATTGGGCGCGCGACCGTGCGCGCCGAATCGCTGGCCGACACCGACGTAGACTCCATACGCATCAGCGGATACTCGTCGACGAAGTCGTGCTTCTGATACAGCAGCCGTCCGGCCGGCGTCGCGTCCAGCCGAATCGAGGGCATATCCGACAGCTGGTCGATTGCCTGCTGCAGTACTGCTGCGCCCACGCCCCGTCCCTGGGCATCCGGGTGCACGAGCACCATGCCAATCCATCCGAATCGCGTACCGTAGCGAATCGCCGCAGATGTTGCGACCACTTTGTCCTGGTCGACAGCCGCGATCGCGCTGGTATCCGGGCCCTCGAGAAACCATTGCCAGTCGCGCCGCACTTGATCCCATCCTGCCAACCGGCACAGCCGCAGCCCGCCGTCGATGTCGGCATGGCGCATGGGGCGAAAAGCGATGTCGCGATGTTGAGGGTCCACGGCCTCTTTCAACATCCCACGTGCTCAGCGGACCATTGACCGCGTAATCCGGCCGCAACAAACCCATGGTCCGCTCACGCGGTGTGGTTCCGCGGCATATGATGTCACGATCAGATGCCACAGGCGCTGCCACAGTCGATACGCGATGTTTCCACGCTCGAAGAACTGCTCAGCGACCCGCCCGACTACGTGGTCGACGCGATGGCGCACCTTGATGGCGATGTTCTGATTCTCGGGGTCGCCGGCAAGATGGGCCCGACGCTGGCGAAGATGGCGCAACTGGCGTCAGCTCGCGCAGGAATCCGCCGCCGGATCCTGGCCGCCGCACGTTTTTCCGATGAAGCTCAGCAGCGGGCCTTGCAGTCGGCCGGCATTGAAACCATCCGGTGCGACCTTTTGAATGAGCGTGATGTTGAGCGCTTGCCCGATGCGGCGAATGTCGTGTTCATGGCCGGCCGTAAATTCGGATCCACCGGAAACGAGTCGATGACGTGGGCGATGAACACGCATGTGCCCAGCCTGGTGTGCCGCAGATTTCCGGAAAGCCGAATCGTCGCGTTTTCGACCGGCAATGTCTATGGACTCACCATGGTCGGAGGAGGCGGCTCTACCGAGACCGACGTCCCGCGCCCGGTCGGCGAGTACGCGATGAGCTGTCTCGGGCGCGAGCGGATATTCGAGCACTTCAGCCGCACGATCGGCACGCGCATCGTCATCCTGAGGCTGAATTACGCAGTGGAGATGCGGTACGGTGTCCTTGTCGATTTGGCACGTCGCATTGCTGCGCGCGAGACGATCGATGTGACGATGGGATACTTCAATGCCATCTGGCAAGGCGACGCGAACGCCATGGCGCTGGCATCACTGGCACGTGCCGCAACGCCCCCACTGACGCTGAATATCGCGGGGCCGGAGGAACTGAGCGTGCGAGACGTTGCAAACCAACTCGCCGTGCTCCTCGATCGTCCGGTGTCATTCTGCGGACACGAGGCGGAAGACGCGCTGCTCAGCAATGGCTCGAAAGCCTGGTCCTTGTTCGGTCGCCCTCGTGTCGGTGCCAGGCAGCTGATTGAGTGGACGGCGGATTGGGTCCGGCGCGGCGCGGCTACGCTTGGAAAGCCGACGCACTTCGAGGCGCGCGACGGGCGCTTCTAGGACCGCGGAGCCGAGCCGCGGCAGAACACGGACAGTCCAGCCGCGGAGAAACACGGCAGAACATGAACAGACTGAGGTGTGATTCTGCGGCCTATGACAACTGACCAAGTCCGATCCCTGCTCGGCCGCGGCCTCGTGATCCCAGCGCATCCGCTGGCGCTCGATGCGAACGGGCGGTTCGACGAGCGGCATCAGCGCGCCCTGACGCGCTACTACGTGGCAGCCGGAGCTGGCGGACTGGCCGTCGGTGTTCATACGACGCAGTTTGCGATTCGGGATGAAAACGTCGGCCTCTTCGAGCCGGTGTTATCCATCGCGCGCGAAGAGATGGACCGCGCAGACCGTTCACGACCGTCAGCAGCGCTGATTCGCATCGGAGGCATTTGCGGGCAGACCAGCCAGGCGCTCGCTGAAGCCGCGATTCTGGTTGATCAGCGATACCACGCGGGGCTTCTGAGTCTCGCCGCCCTCCGCGATGCGACCGATGACCAGCTGATCGATCACTGCCAAGAACTTGCGGCGGCGATTCCGATCATTGGGTTTTACTTGCAACGCAGCGTCGGCAGACGCCCGCTCACCTACGCATTCTGGCGTCGTTTCGTCGAGATTCCACGCGTGCTGGGTATCAAGATCGCCCCGTTCAACCGATATGAGACCCTCGACGTCGTGCGTGCGCTGGCGGACGCAAAACGGCAGGATGTCGCGCTCTATACCGGCAACGACGACAACATCATCGGAGATCTCATTACACCTTTCCGGTTCACTACCAACGAGGCAACCGCCGAGCGAAGGATTGTTGGCGGGCTGCTTGGCCATTGGGCGGTATGGACGACCGGCGCGGTGAGGCTGGTCGAAGACTGCCATCGTGCCGTGAAAGCCGGTCTCGTGCCGCTGGAACTGCTGCGCCTCGCGGCGCAGGTCACCGACGCCAATGCGGCATTCTTCGATGCCCCGAACGGCTTTGTCGGGTGCATTGCTGGTATCAACGAAGTGCTCCGGCGTCAGGGCCTCATGACGAGCGCTCGTTGTCTCGATCCCCACGAGACGCTCAGTCCCGGACAGGCCGACGAAATCGACCGTGTGTCTCGTGCGTATCCGCACCTGAAAGACGACGACTTCGTGGCGACCCACTTGGACGATTGGCTCAGATGACTTGCGGTGGCTTCGCATATTTCTCGGGGATCTTCCGCCTAAAAAGGCGGAAGCTACATATTTGCGCGGATCTTCCGCCTGAAGGCGGAAGCTACAAGACCTTCCGTATGTGGCTTCCGCCTTTAGGCGGAAATCCCCGAGAACGCGACGGAAGCTACAGGATCTTCCGCCTAAAGGCGGAAGCTACAAGAACGAGGCGGAAGAAAATCTCAGGAACCCAGAAATTGACAGGCTGCCCAAGGCACGCCATGATCGCGCGGCTCTCGAGGAGGTCACCATGCTGGTTCGCGTTCGGCTGATCTTCACCGCAGTGATGCTCACGCTTGGCGTCGCCGGCTCGGGTCTGGCGCAGGACGACACCGCAGCCGAGCCGTCAACTGGCCGGACGATGCGGCCCGTGATCACCGGGCGGCAGTATGCGGTCAGCTCGATGAGACATCAGGCGACCGAAGCGGCGGTCCGCATCCTCGAGGCGGGCGGAAATGCGTTCGATGCGGCGGTCGCAGGCCAGGCCGTGCTCGCGCTGGTCGATCCGGCGTCAAACGAATATGGCAGCGATGCGGTCGTCCTGATCTACCACGCGAAGACGAAGAAAGTCGTCTCCATCAATGCAGAAGGGACGGCACCCAGGCTGGCAACCATCGACTGGTACAAGGAACATCAAGCCGGTAAGATTCCGGTCGACGACGGGCTGCTCTCGGCCACGGTGCCGGGTGTGGTCGACGCGTGGTTCACCTTGCTCGATCGATGGGGAACAATGACGTTCGCTCAGGTCCTGCAGCCGGCGATCGAACTTGCCGAACAGGGCTTCGTCCTCCCGGAGGGGCTGGCTGCGTCAATCGCCGGTCGGAAGCTGCAGAAATATCCCACCAGCATGAAGCTCTATTGGCCCGGCGGCGCTCCGCCAAAAGCGGGTGACCTTTTTCGAAATCCCGATGCCGCGCGTACGCTGCGGCGGCTCGTTGAATCGGAGAAGCAAGCCGCCGCGAAAGGCCGGCATGAGGCGCTGAAGGCGGCACGGGATCGATTCTACAAAGGGGACATCGCGAGAACGATGGCTGAGTTCTCGGAGCAGAACGGTGGCCTGTTTCGGTACGACGACTTTGCCTCGTACAGCGCCAAGATCGAAACCCCGGTGTCGACGACATACCGCGGCTACGAGATCTACAAGAACCCGTCAGCGAGCCAGGGCCCGGCAGAACTGTTCGCCCTCAATATTCTCGAGGGCTACGACCTCAAGGCGATGAAGCACAACAGCGCGGCCTTCATTCACACGAGTGCGGAAGCGGTGAAGCTGGCATTCGCGGACCGCGAGAAGTTTCTCGGCGACATGGACTTCATCACGATCCCGTACGAGGGCTTGCTCTCGAAAGCGTACGCGGCGGAGCGTCGTGCGCTGATCGATCCCGATCACGCCTCGGTGGAGCTGCGGCCCGGTAACCCATCGAAGTTCATGAAGAGCACGGCCGCCGACCCGCCGGTCACGGTCACGACGCAAGGAGACGCGGATCACCTCGGCGACACCAGCTATCTCGCCGTCGTCGACAAGGATCGGAACATGGTCAGCTTCGAGCCGAGCCTGCACAGTTCATGGGGCACGGGCATGGTGATGGCCGATCTCGGGTTCATTCTCAACTGCCGCGGCGACTACTACTCGCTGGTCCCAGGAGAGGCGAACGCGCTCGCCCCCGGCAAGCGGCCGCGCAGCACGCTGCAGAGCACGCTGGTCATGAAAGACGGTCAACCGTTCATGATCCTGGGGAGCCCCGGCGGCGACGATCAGGTGATGCGGACGATGCAAACTCTGATCAACGTGATCGATTTTGGCATGAACGTGCAGCAGGCAATCGAAGCACCGCGTTGGGCGACTCGGAGCTTCCCTGCTTCGCCCTTCCCGCACACGATGTATCCGGGCGATCTGTCGATCGAACCGCGTATTTCCGATACCGTGAAGGCCGCACTGATCGCCAAAGGCCACAAGTTTCCGGAGCGCTCACCAGGGCCATGGTCCATGGGATCGCTGGCTGCGGTCACTGTCGATGGACGAACCGGTACGGTCAGCGCCGGCGCCGATCCGCGAGTGGCAGCATACGCCTGGGCCCGATAAGGGCAATCTTCAATGTTCAAGGCTGAATGACTGGAAGATATCGGTCACGAACACGTCGGAGATTTCTCACGGAGATCGCGGCTTTCGGCGCTCTAGGGCTGACGTCAGCCGAGACACGCCAGACGACTCCTATTCCGATCATCGACACGCACATCCATTTGTTCGATCCCACGCGTCCGCAAGGTGCCCCCTACACGGGGCCTCCCGGCGTTCCCGTCGAACCCTCGCTGCCGCCGCGATACCGGAAACTCGCGACACCACTGGGCATCGTCGGCGCGATCAAGGTGGAAGCCAGTCCGTGGGTGGAAGACAACCTCTGGGTCCTCGAAGTTGCTGAACGCGACCCGATCATCGTCGGCGTCGTTGGCAATCTCGAACCTGACAAGCCAGACTTCGGTGAGATGCTGGGGCGCTATCACAAGAACCCGCTGTTCCGCGGCATCCGCTATGGCAATCTCTGGGGCCGAGACATCACCAGGCAGGCAGACAATCCGGCCTTCATCGATGGCCTCAAGCTGCTGCAGCAGGCGGATCTGGTACTGGACACGGCCAATCCCCGCGTCGATCTGCTCCAGGCGTTCGTGAAGATCACCGACAAGGTCCCTGATCTGCGTGTCGTGCTCGATCATCTTCCCAGCCTCGATCCGACGCCGGAGACGCGACCGGCGTATGAGGACGCGCTGCGGCAATTGCAGCAGCGTCCGAAGGTCTTCGTGAAGCTGTCCGCAGTCATCCACCGTGTCAACGGTCAGGTCGCCACCGAACTGGCACCCTATCGTGATCGGCTCGAACAATTGATCGGCCGGTTCGGCGAGGATCGGATCCTCTTTGGCAGCGATTGGCCAAATAGTGATGGGGTCGCACCGATCGAGAAGGTGGTGGGGGTAGTGCGGGAGTTCTTCCAGAACCAACCGCAACGAACTGCGGAGAAATATTTCTGGAAGAACTCCCTCGCCGCCTACAAGTGGATCAAACGCGATCCCTCGCAACCGGCGGCATAGGCTTGACGCAACCTAAAAGTAGCTCTTCACGCCGATCGACAGAGACATCCCCGAAGGGTTGTATCCGTTTGCCTTAGTCACTGCGTCGTAGCGCGCTTCGCCCTTCACGGAGAAAGTCTTCCTCGTGAAGAACTCGACGCCGCCCAGGAAACGCGCGCCAATTCTGGTCTGGCTCGCGCCAATGCTGTTGCCGTTATCAATCGGCTGCAGGAAGTACGATCCGATGCCGGCTCCGACGAACGGGTGGATCGCGCCTCCCTCCCAGTTGTGAATCAGGTCACCACCCAGGCGGACCTGGCGCGTGCCATCGGAATGTTCCTGTTGGACCTTCGGATTCGCCCAACCTGCGCCGACGCGCAGACTGTTACGCGCGGTGAGATAGTACTCGTAGGCTCCCTCGAGCGTCGGGCCGGCCGACATGCCGTCCTGCGTCGGCATGAAGATGCCAACCTCCCCTTCCACCGCCGAGGAGCCTTGGTGAGGTGCACGCCGCTCGCCTTGCGCGAGGGCTGGCGTCGCTGTGCAGAACACAAGGCCGCAAACGAGTGTCACGAATCGCTTGTTTATATGTTTCATAGCTGACTCCATCGCAGCTGATAGGCGCAACCGAAGTGCCACCCGCGCTCAGCCGTGCAAGCGATGCGTGCCGCGATAGTTAGGTGGCTGGCTCTACCGAAGCCGGCTGAGGCGGAGGGTGATGATTTGCCCTTTTGTCCCCATCGACGCGGCTCGACCGTGGCCGCCAGCTCCTCAGCGAACGGTGATTGTTGACTCGGCAGTCTGCCCGGCGCCATCACGGACGCGGAACGTATGCCGGCCGTGGGCCAACGGCCATGCAGCCGCACGCTCCGAGTCAGTTGTGCCGAGGGAGAGATCGTCGACTGTCCAGTGAACGGCACCGGGCGTAGGA
>JBPYFA010000404.1:0-6818 GCA_051986585.1 Vicinamibacterales bacterium
GCCCTCTTTGGCGGCGACACCGAGATCGTCGCTGGTGGACCCGGACGGGATTGCGAGAACCAAGAGAGCGGCGGCAGCCAGCCAGTCGACGCGCATCAGAACCTCTCGTAAGAGCACGCGATCACGAGGAAAGCTTACAACGGCCGCCGCGCGGCACGGGAATTGAAGCGCAGAGCCGGCGGCGCGGTAGTGACCGCGCGAGACGGAGAGCCGCGGCCGGAATCGCTGCAGGCCGTATGTTTTTGAGTCGGAGCAAGGCATGCAGATCTGGCCCGGAAGGCCCTATCCCCTGGGCGCGACGTTCGATGGCTCGGGGACCAACTTTTCACTGTTTTCAGAGCTCGCCACCCGGGTCGAACTCTGTTTGTTCGACGACAACGACACCGAAACGCGTGTAGACCTGCCGGAAAGCACCGCGCTGTGCTGGCACGGATACCTGCCGAACGTGCGCCCCGGCCAGCGCTACGGATTCAGGGTCCACGGTCCCTGGGCGCCGGAAAGCGGACACTGGTGCAATCCGGCGAAGTTGCTGCTCGATCCGTACGCCAAGGCAATCGACGGGCTGTGGGATTGGAATGAGGCGATCTTCCCCTATCACTTCAGTGCCCCGGAGAACTCGAAGAACGAGCTGGATAGCGCACCGTTCATGCCGAAGTGCGTCGTGATCAATCCCTTCTTCGACTGGTCGAACGATCGGCAACCGAATACGCCGTGGCATCGCACGGTGGTCTACGAGACGCACGTGAAGGGCTTTAGCCGGACGCACACCGGTATTCCCGAGGAGCTGCGCGGCACCTATGCCGGGCTCGCGCACCCGGTGGCGATCGAGTACCTGAAGAACCTCGGGATCACGGCGGTGGAGCTTCTTCCCGTTCATCAGTTCGTTCAGGACTCGACGCTCGCCGAGCGCGGCCTTCGCAACTATTGGGGTTACAACTCAATCGGCTATCTCGCGCCGCACAACGAGTACTCCGCCGGACAACGCGGCGAGCAGGTGCTCGAGTTCAAGCACCTGGTGAAGACGATGCACAGCGCCGGCATCGAGGTCATCCTCGACGTGGTTTACAACCACACCGCGGAAGGGAATCATCTCGGACCCATGCTGTCGTTCAAGGGTATCGATAATCCCGCGTATTACCGGCTCGTCGGAGACAACCGGCGCTACTACATGGACTACACCGGCACCGGCAACACGCTGAACATGCGTCACCCGCACGTGCTCCAGCTGATCATGGACAGCTTGCGATATTGGGTCCTCGAGATGCACGTCGATGGCTTCCGCTTCGATCTCGCCGCGACCCTGGCGCGTGAGCTGCACGACGTCGATCGGCTGTCGTCGTTCTTCGATCTGATTCAGCAAGATCCGGTGGTGAGTCAGGTGAAGCTGATCGCGGAACCGTGGGACATCGGCGAAGGCGGCTATCAGGTGGGTAACTTTCCGCCGTTGTGGTCGGAATGGAACGGCAAATATCGCGACACCGTTCGCGATTTCTGGCGCGGCACCGATCAGACGCTCGCCGAATTTGGCTCGCGCTTTACCGGCAGTTCAGATCTCTACCAGGGCACCGCGCGGCGGCCTTACGCGAGCGTCAACTTCATCACCGCGCACGATGGATTCACGCTGCGGGACCTCGTCTCTTATAACGACAAGCACAACGAAGCCAACGGCGAGGAGAACCGCGATGGTGAGAACCATAACCGCTCGTGGAATTGCGGTGCCGAAGGCCCGACCGACAACGCCGATGTGCTGGCGCTCCGGCGGCGGCAGACGCGCAACTTTCTGACGACGCTGCTGCTGTCGCAAGGGGTGCCGATGCTGCTCGGTGGCGATGAACTTGGCCGAACGCAGCGGGGGAACAACAACGCCTATTGCCAGGACAACGAGATCTCCTGGTACGACTGGGAGCACGTCGACAAGGATCTGCTGCAGTTCACCCGCCGCCTGATCGGCTTCCGCAATCGGCACCCGGTCTTCTGGCGTCGTCGATGGTTTCAGGGACGTCCGATTCACGGCACCAGCGTCAGCGACATCGGCTGGTTCACGCCGGCCGGCACTGACATGTCAGAGGATGATTGGGGTGCGGGATTTGCGAAGTCGCTGGGCGTGTTCCTGAATGGTCGCGCCATCCCCAGCCCGAATGAGCGAGGCGAGCCGATCCTCGATGACAGCTTCTATTTGATGTTCAACTCACACCACGAGCCGCTCTTGTTCACTCTCGCGGACGCGAGCTGGGGCGATCGCTGGATGGTGGTGCTGAACACCGCCGACGAGAAGGACCTGCTGTCGGAGCAGGAAGCCGGCCCCGAGATCGCCGCTGGCGGCCAGGTGCAGGTGCAACCCTGGTCGCTCGTGGTGCTGCGCAGCGTGAATCCGAGTTGAGCTGCCGCGGCTCTTAACGACGGGATCGGCGTGGCGCCTCGTCGCCGGCGGCCACGGCTCTTGCGATCATCACCTCGGTTGATTTCACGACCGCGAGCGCATCGTCTCCCCGTTTGAGTTTCAGCTCGTCGATCGCGTCGCGGGTGATGACGGCGGTAAGCGTCTGGTCGCCGACGCGAAGCCGCACCTGGGCGAGCAGCCCTTCGACTCGCACCTCTTCGACGATCCCGCGAAGCTGATTGCGGCCGCTGAGCGCGACGATGGCGCCGCCTGCCGCGCGCGGCTTGGGGAGCGCCCGTCCGCTGCGAGCGAGCAGGCGATCGATCTCGGTATCCGGCACGCGGTGATGGCCGCCGGCGGTCTGGCGGGTCCGGATCGAGCCCTTGTAGATCCACTGTTTCAGTGTGGGATAGCTGACTCCCAGACGGCGCGCCGCCTCGCGCGGGGTGAGGAGATCCATGTCTCGCATAGAATCGTCATAAGTCGGCATAATATCAAGCTAAAACCGTATAGAATTGCATGATGCGATGGCGGATCCTTACCGTGCTCATGGCGGTCTCGACGCTGACAGCCCAGCAGCCGCTGACCGTGTCTGCCGCCATCAGCCTGACCGACGCGCTCGAGGCGATCGCGAAGAGCTATGCCGAGGCCGGCGGCGGTCCGGTCCGCTTCAACTTTGCCGGCTCGAATGTCCTGGCACGACAGCTGGTGAATGGCGCACCGGCGGATCTCTTCATCAGCGCGGATGAGGCGCAGATGGATGTCGCCGCCGAGGCAGGGGTCATCGATCGCGCGACGCGGGTTGATCTCCTGAGCAATCGCCTTGCGGTCATTGTCCGGGCGCAGTCGTCAGGCGTAGCGATTCGGCAGCTCTCCGACCTGCTTCGCCCCGAGGTGAAGCGCATCGCGCTCGGCGATCCAGCGGCGGTGCCGGCAGGTGTCTACGCGCGCGACTACCTCAAGGCCTCAGGCGTGTGGACGCAGCTCGAGTCAAAGGTGGTTCCCGTCGCCAACGTCCGCGCCGCGCTCGCGGTCGTCGAGAACGGGAGTGCGGATGCCGCAATCGTGTACGAAACCGATACGGCGCTTTCACAGCATGCCACGACCGCGTTCGTGGTGTCCGGAGCGCACGCCCCACGGATCGTGTATCCGGCGGCAGTGGTCTCCCAGTCGCGCCAGGCTGCGGCGGCTCGTCGATTGCTCTCGTTCCTTCGTCGCGCCGAAGCGAGCGCGACGTTCCGGCGGTTCGGGTTCACGCCGGTCGAATCGACCCCCTGAATGCCGCGGATGGACGTCTGGGAGATCACGGCGTTCACTGTCGGCACCGCGGCGCTGGCGACGCTGCTGATGCTGCCGCCCGGTCTGGTGCTGGCGTGGCTTCTCGCTCGCGGACGCTTTCACGGCCGCGTGCTCGTCGATACATTGGTTTCGCTCCCGCTCGTCATGCCGCCGGTGGCGACCGGCCTCGTTCTCCTCGCGGTGGTTGCCCCGCGTGGACCGCTCGGCCGTGTGCTCGAGCGAGCCGGCATCGAGATCGTATTCACCTGGAAGGCGGTCGTGCTGGCCATGGCCGTGATGGGGTTGCCGTTGCTCGTACGGACGGTGAGAGCCGGGATCGAACAGGTCGATCACCGTTACGAAGCGGCGGCGGCCACTCTCGGCGCCGGACCGCTGCGGGTGTTCCTGACGGTCACGCTGCCGCTCGCACGCCCGGCCGTCACGGCCGGGGCGGTGCTTGGCTTTGCTCGCGCCCTGGGTGAATTCGGCGCGACGATGATGATCGCCGGCAGCATTCCCGGATCGACTCGAACGCTGGCGGTCGCGATCTACTCGTTTGCCGAAACCGGACGCGACCGTGACGCGGCCGTGCTGGTGGCGGTTTCGGCAATCATCGCGTTCATCGCGCTCGCGATCTCGAACTGGATCGCATCCCGAGAGGCGATGCGGGCATGATCGTGCTCGACTTCCGGCTGTCGCAGGGTTCGTTCACGCTCGAGGTCAACACGCGGCTCGATCGGCCAGTCACGGCGTTATTTGGTCCGTCGGGTGCGGGCAAGACCACCATTCTCGACGCCATCGCCGGACTTCGCACACCGACGACGGGGTCGATCGCGATCAATGGCCGGATCTTGTACGACAGCGCCTCGGGCGCCAACGTTCCCACCCACAAACGTCATATCGGCTATGTGGCGCAGGACGTCGCCCTGTTCCCCCATATGAGCGTTCGCAGGAATGTGTTGTATGGCCGCCGAGAAGGGCAGAAACTCTCGCTGGATACGGTGGCCCACATGCTCGAGATCGAGACGTTGCTCGATCGCGACGTGCCGCAGCTGTCGGGCGGTGAACGGCAGCGGGTCGCGCTGGCGCGGGCGTTGATGTCGGCGCCCGAACTCTTGCTGCTCGACGAGCCGCTCGCGGCCGTCGATGTCGAGCGTCGTCGGCGCATTCTGCCGTATCTCGAACGGGTCCGCGACGAGCTGCTCGTGCCGATCGTCTACGTCACCCACGATCGCGCCGAAGCCGCGCAGCTGGCCAATGAAGTCGTCGTGCTTGCGCACGGACGGATTGCCGAGCGTGAGTTAATCGTTTCGGGCGCACGCAACACGAGAGAGCAGCCATGTCCCCGGCCGCGATAAATGCCCTGGTCTGGCTCGTAGCCATCGGGCTCGTCATTGTTGCGTTTTCCGCGCAGCGTCGATCGCGCAAAGACGTGGGGGCCGCCGCGTCAGGCACCATTTACGACATGCTCAACGAGGACAAGCGAAACGCGGTCGAGATTGTCGTCGAAGAGCGAGCAGAAGCGAGGGACCCCGAGGACCGGGATGGCAACCTGCCCGACCTGGAGGACCCCACCCGCGCCCGGCGCGGCCGATAAAAAATGCACTTTTCTTCTCTGTGATGCGCGAATTTGCGCGATACTACGCGCTGACGCCTGGAGCGTCTTCAAGAGGAGAGTTAATGGCCAAGACAGCGAAGAAGAAAACCGCGAGCGCGAAGAGCGGAAAAAAGAAGAGCGCCCGGAAACCAAACGCCGCGTTCATGAAGCCCGTGACGCCGAGTCCCGCGCTGGCCGAAGTGATCGGCGACAAGGCGGTGCCGCGGACCGAGGTCACCAAGAAGCTGTGGGCCTACATCAAGAAGAACGGGCTGCAGGATGCTAAGAACAAGCGCATGATCAAGGCAGACGCCGCACTGAAACCGGTCTTCGGCGGCAAGCAGCAGGTCAACATGTTCGAGATGACCAAGCTGGTTGGCAAGCACCTGAAGTAATAACCGCTCCCGGATCCTCTCGCGCTCACGCGCCCCGTTTCATACGCTTCCGCCGGTCCGGTGCCGGCGGAAGTGTCAACGGAGAATCATGCAAATGCTGAATGGTGAATGCTGAATGGTGAATGACGGGGTTCTGAGGAACGATCTTTAATCAGCCATCCAAAAGTCAGCATTCAGCAGTTACGTAGAGAGAATATAAGAACCGTTCATTCCAGCAATCAGCAATCAGCAATCAGCATTCAACAATCAGCAATTACAGAGTCCCCGGAGGCGTGCATGCGCGTTCGTCGAGTGGCGGTACTGGGACTTCTCGCCATTGGCGCCATCCGGGCGGCCGACGTCTTCACCGCGTCAACCCCCAACGTTGGGTATCAGCAGTTTCTCAGCCCGGCATCCCCTCTCGAAATCGTGGCCGCACGGAAAGTAGACCGACTCGCCTGGGTCGCGTTCGAAGAGGGACACCGCAACGCGTATACGGCGGCTGCGCCAACCTTCGCGCCGGTCCGTCTGACGACTTTCCTGAAAGACGATGGCGTCGATCTGTCGGAGATCAGAATATCGAGCGATGGTTCTACGGTCGTGTTCGTTCGGGGCAGTGCGCCGAATCGAGACGGATGGATCGCCAATCCGAGCGCGAATCCCGAAGGTCCCGAGCGCGCCATCTGGGCGGCTCGTACCGCCGGAGGCGCGGCATTCAAGGTCGCCGAGGGCGCCAACCCGGAACTCGCACCCGACGGCAGTTCGGTGCTCTTCACGAAAGACGGGCAGATCTTCCGGGCGAAAGTGGCTCCGGTAAGGCCCGTCTCCGAAATGGACCGCGGTGAAAGACCGTTCATCAAGGAATGGGGAACACAGAGCGTGCCCCAATGGTCTCCCGACGGAAAAAAGATCGCTTTCGTGAGCACCCGCACCGACCACAGCTTCGTTGTCGTCTACGACGTGCCGACGCGGAGCGTGAAGTACATGTCGCCGAGCGTGGACTTCGATGGCAGCCCCATGTGGAGCGACGATGGCCAGAGCCTGATGTTCGTGCGCAGACCGGGCTTGCCGTTCGCGCAGCAAGCGCAGCAGGGCACCGGCGCACTTGGACTGCCGAATGGGCCGGCCTTTCAGGGAGGGGCTCAGGGTGAAAGGGGTGCCAGGGGTGCCGGGGGTGCCAGGGGTGCCA
>JBPYFA010000405.1:0-5844 GCA_051986585.1 Vicinamibacterales bacterium
TGGACACCGGTAGCAATCGCGCGATCATCGATCTCAACGTCGAATCGATTGCCGAGGTCAAGGTGCTGGTCTCGAACTATCAAGCGGAGTTTGGACGATCGAGTGGTCTGCAAATCACGGCGGTGACCAAGAGCGGGACGAATCGATTTCATGGATCGGTCTACGACGTCGAACGCAACTCGGATTGGAACTCCAACAGCCGGACGAACATCCTGAACGGCGATCCGAAAACCGTGCTTCGCCAGCGCGACTGGGGCTACTCGATCGGCGGCCCGGTCGGCAAACCCGGTGGGACCAACAAACTCTTCTTCTTCTACACGCAGGAATTCGAACCGCGCACGGGCGGCAACGACGTGACCCGATATCGCGTGCCGACCTTGCTCGAACGTCAGGGAGATTTCTCGCAAACGCGCGACAACACCGGCGCGCTCTATCCCTACATCAAGAATCCGCTCGTCAATGGGACGTGCTCGGCCACGAGCCAGGCCGCGTGCTTCGCCGATGGCGGCGTGCTCGGGAAGATTCCCGCGTCGCAGTTGTACGCCACCGGTCTGAACGTTCTCAAGATGTGGCCGTTGCCGAACCTCGATCCGGGACAACCGTACAACTACCAGATCACGCGGCCAGAGGAGAGCATCCTCAGTTATCAGCCGGCGATGCGTTTTGATTACCAGCCGGCTTCGAAGTTCCGCGTCAGCTTCAAGTATTCAGGTTTCACCCAGCGGGAGCAGACGCAGCAGGGATCGATTCCGGGCTGGAACGACACCCGGATGGTCACCCCACACGTGGCCCTGATCGCCTCGACGGTGAATTACACGCTATCGCCGACGCTGTTTCTCGAAGGCACCGCGGGGCATAGCAGCGCATATCAGGGTGGGTGCTTCGGTGTCGGCAGCGGCGGCGGGCCGCAGTTCTGCAACGCGTTTACGATGACGGACAACGCGAATCGCAACAACATCGGACTCGCCGATATTCCCTTCATCTTTCCGCAAGCCAACACCATCGACAGCCGGTACTTCGTCTACTCACTCCTGAACAAAAGCGGCTCGCCGATGTGGGACGGCTCACAGGTGCTGCTGCCGCCGAGTTTTTCGTGGGGCAGCCGCGTCAGCGGCAGCTCGCCCAATTACGCGCCGCCGAACATCGGCTTTCCCAGTCAGAACCAGGCCTCGAGCATGGACGTGTCGATCAGTCTGACCAAGGTCGCTGGACGACACACGATGAAGACCGGGTTCTACACGCAGTACAGCAACAAACAACAGGTGCAGGGAGGCGCCAACGGCGGTCCGAGTTTGAACTTCCAGCAGGACACCGTCGGCACCAATCCCTGCGACACGTCGTTCGGTTTCTCCAATGCGGCGATCGGCTGCTTCAGCTCCTACGCGCAGGGGTCGAAGGGCGTTGAAGGTACGTACATTTATTACAACGTTGAAGGCTACGCCCAGGACAACTGGAAAGTGAACTCGCGCACAACCCTCGACTATGGCGTGCGTCTCGTGCATCAGACACCGCAGTACGACAAGCTCGGGCAGGCGTCGAATTTCTTCGTCGACAAGTGGGCGTCGTCTGCGGCGCCGACGCTGTACGTCGCCGGATGTGCCAACGGCGTGTATCCCTGCACCGGCACCAATCGTCAGGCGATGAACCCGCTGACCGGCCAGTTCCTCGGACCAAATAGCACGCTGGCCATCGGTACGCTGGTGCCGAACACCGGCAATACGACCAACGGCCTGGTTCAGGCCGGGAAAGGTATTCCGATCGGCACTTACCGTCAGCCAGCGCTTGGTGTCGCGCCGCGGTTCGGGATGGCGTACGACGTCAGTGGCAGTCAGCGCCTTGTCCTGCGCGGCGGCGCGGGGCTCTTCTTCGATCGTCCGTCGGGCAACGCGGTGTTCACGCAGGTGCTGAATCCGCCGGCTCGCCGATCGGTGACGCTGCGGTACGGTCAACTGCAGACGCTCGGCAACGGCGGCCTCTCGACCGAGGCGCCGTCGTCGTTGTCCGTCTATGAGTACGACAGTCCGCTTCCGTCGTCGACGCAATGGAACGCCGGTGTGCAGATCGCACTGCCGTGGTCGTCGATGGTCGATGTCGAGTACACCGGACAGCACGGTTATAACGTTGTCGAAGGCATCAACCTGAACGCGGTTGATTTCGGCGTCGCCTATCAGCCGCAGTATCAGGATGCGACCCTGGCGCCGACCACACCCGGCGCAACCTCCGTAGCCAGCGACTTGATGCGTGCGTTCCGGGGCTACGCTGGCATTACTCAGAACGTCTCGCGCGGCTGGGTGACCTATCACTCGTTGCAGTTGTCGTTCACTCGGCGGTTCAGAAACGGCATCTCCTGGGGATTCAACGACACCATCGGGTTGTCCGCCACCGGCAGCACGGCGGCACGGCTGCAGCACAATCCCGATGGCACGGTGACGTATCGCAGCGATCAGGCCCAGGCCGACGATCTGCTGCAGGTCGATCCGATTCGCCACACGCTGAAAGGAAATTTCGTCTGGGATCTGCCGGACCTGAAGAGCGGAAGTGGCGGCCTCAAAGCGCTGGGCTACGTGATCAACGACTGGCAGTTGTCCGGGATCTGGACGGCCTCGACCGGCGCACCGTATGCCGCCGGCTTCACGTATCAGAGCGGCGGCTCGAACAACGTAAACCTGACCGGTTCGCCTGATTACAGCGCACGAATCCGGATCAATGGTGATACCGGCTCCGGTTGCTCGAGCGATCCGTACCGGCAATTCAACACGGCGGCGTTCCTGGGGCCGCTCTTTGGCAGCGTCGGCCTCGAATCAGGCGCGAGTTATCTGCACGGATGTTTCGCGTCGGCACTCGATCTCTCGATCGCGCGCAACATCCGTCTGACCGGCAGCAAGGCCATTCAGATTCGAGCCGATGTGTTCAACGCACCGAATGCCGCCGGCATTACCGGGCGCAACACGACGCTCTCGCTGACCAATCCGAGCGATCCGGTCACGAATGCAGCGCCCGTGTTCGATCCGGTCACCGGTCTGCTCAACGATGGCAAGAACCTTACATCCACCGGAGCGGTGAGCCCGGACCGGTCGAAGCCGAAGAATGCCGGCTTCGGCGTGGCGAACGCCTATCAATCGCCGCGGAGTGTGCAACTGCAGGTGCGGTTCTCATTCTGAATTGGATAGTCGCAGCCGTGCGGGAGCGTGTGCTCCAGCTCCCGCGCGGCGTGTCTCGCACCTCCGGGATCCGCACGGGATTCAACGGAGAACGAAATCCATGCAACTTTCACGTTCCTTCGTCTTGGCTGTCCTCGTCACTTGCGGCTTGGTGACAGCTGCCGCATTCCAATCATCCTCTGCGCGTGCCAAGCCATGGCCCCCAGGGCTGCAATCGGTCAGCGACGACTCACCAGCGTTGGCGCCCGACGCGGAGATGCAGACCTTTTATCTCCCTCCGGGCTATCACGCGGAGCTGGTCGCCAGCGAACCGATGGTCGAAGACCCGATTCTCATCGATTGGGATGCGAATGGCCGGATGTGGGTCATCGAGATGCTCGGTTACATGCAGGACTTGCCGGCGACGAACGAGCGAGCGCCGCTCGGCCGGATCAGCGTGCTCCAGGACACGAATAACGACGGAAAGATGGACAAGAAGACGGTCTTCCTCGACGGCCTCGTCCTTCCACGCGCGCTGAAGGTGCTCGACAAAGGCGTGCTGATTGGTGAGCCGCCGCACTTGTGGCTGGCACGCGACACGAATGGGGATCTGAAAGCTGACGGCAAGGAACTCGTGTGCGACTGCTTCGGGACCGAACTCGGCAACGTCGAGCACAACGAGAACAGCCTGCTCTGGGCGATGGATAACTGGATGCATACGTCCGAGGGGGACACCTACTTCCGGTTCAAGGACGGAAAGATGGAGACCCGCCGGACGCTCTCGCGCGGGCAGTGGGGAGCCACGCAGGATGATTTCGGACGTGTCTATCGCAACTCGAACAGCTCGGCGCTGCACGTCGACCTGTTGTCGACCCCGTACTACACGCGCAATCCGAATCTCGTGCGCACGCGCGGCAGCTACGAGTTCATGGGCGATCCGGACGAACTGAATGCGACGTATCCCGTGCGACCGAATCGCGGCGTCAACCGCGGCTACCAAACCGGACAACTTCGCGAAGACGGAACGCTCGCAACCTACACGGCCGTCAACTCGCCGATCGTCTATCGTGGCGACAGACTGCCGTCGGAACTCTCGGGCAACATCTTCATCGCCGAGCCCTCCGGCAATCTCGTCAGCCGGATCATCGTCAACGACGATGGAAAGACGCTGAGGGCACGGAAGGCGTATTCGAACGCAGAGTTCCTGGCGTCGACCGACGAGCGCTTTCGTCCGGTCTATTTGTCGTCAGCCCCGGACGGCACACTCTACGTGGTCGACATCTACCACGGCATCATTCAGCAGAAAGGTTTCATTACCGAGTATCTCCGCGATCACATCGTTGCCAAGAAGCTCGAACAACCGATCCACATGGGCCGGATTTGGCGGATCGTGCACGACACGACGAAGCGCGACGGGCCACCCGCGCTGTCGTCGGAGACGCCGGCCCGGCTGGTGACGCGGCTGAGCCATCCCAATGGCTGGTGGCGCGACACCGCCCAACGTCTCCTCATCGAGCGTGGCGACAGAAGCGTCGTCCCAGCGCTGAAGAAGCTGGCGGAAACGGCAACGGATCCGCGGACGCGGCTGCACGCGCTCTGGACGCTGGATGGATTGGACAGTCTTGAACCGGCTGATGTGATCACCGCGCTCGAGGACAAGTCGCGCGATGTGCGCGTCAACGCGGTACGGATGTCTGAACGGTTTCTTGCCGACGGAAATGGTCCAGTGCAAACGGCAGTGATGAAGCATGTGGACGATACGGATTGGGCGGTGCGCGAACAATTGGCGGCGTCGCTCGGGGCTTTGCCGTCGGCACCACGCGAGACCACGGTGACTACCTTGCTCGAGCGCCACGGCGACGATCCGGTCGTAGTCGATGGCGCGCTGAGCGGACTCCGCGGCGGTGAAACGGCCGTGTTGAACAACCTGCTCGAGAATCGCACCGACTCGCCGGCGCGGAATGCAGCAATTACGATGCTGAGCGCGACCCTCGTTCGCGGGGCGCAGGACGCATCGGTGCAGGCCCTCCTGCAACGCGCGGGTGACACCGCACGACCGGAGTGGCAGAGAAGTGCGTTGCTTCGCGGTGCTGAAGTGGCGTTGCTTGGCGCCGCCGCTCCCGGCAATCCGGCAGGCCGTGGACGCGGCGGTCTCGGCGCGGCGCGTGGCGGCGATCCAACGGCGCCTGGCGGACGCGCCGGTCCGGGCGGCGCGCCCGCGTTTCCTCGCGAGGGTGGCGCCGGGCGTGCGGCCGCCACAGCGGAACCGGGTGCCGCGGCAGTGCCGGGTGGCGGGCGAGGTGGCCGCGGCGGCGGTGGCGCCCTTCTGAGACTCAATCGAGAACCCACGGCCCTTAGCGATGTTGCCCGTGCTGGCGGCGATCTCGGGACCCGTGCGACGGCGCTGTTGGCGCGAATCGAGTGGCCCGGCAAGCCAGGGGCAGCCGCGCCAGTGCCGGCACTCACGTCGGCAGAACAGCAGCGATTTGATGCCGGACACACGATCTATCAGAGCATCTGCCTGCCCTGCCATCAGGAGGACGGGCGGGGCAAAGAAATGGTGGCGCCATCGCTCGTCGGCTCTGCATTCGCAACGGCAACACCATCGGTGCCGGTTCGCATTCTGTTGAACGGCAAGGAGGGATCGACCGGGCTGATGCCGCCGCTCGGACAGACATTCACAGACGATCAGATTGCGAGTGTT
>JBPYFA010000406.1:0-22111 GCA_051986585.1 Vicinamibacterales bacterium
GTCCGGATGACGATTGTGATCGCGAGAGGGTTTCCGGAAACGCCGACGGCTGAGCTGGTTGATGCGTTCCGCAATTCCGGGCTTTACCGTACGCAATGGTGTTTGACTATGCGTCCAGGCGCATCCTTAGTCGTGGCGGCCGAAGGACGATTAGACGGGGAGCGCTCTTCCCGGCGTGTGAAGCAGCGGCGGGTTACATTCCGACGCGGTGCTAAAGCACCACTACGGGTGTCGGCACCTTCGTTTCCGTCTTCGCGTTTGCTGACGCCGAGTGCATGAGAGCTCGTCGTCCTGCTCGGCTGAAGACATTCGACTATCGGGGAAAACAAACTCGCGAACCGCGAACCGCGAACCACGAACCGCGAACCGCGAATTGCGAATTGCGAGAGCTCTGTCATTCCTCCTGCAGCGCTCGCCGCCAGTCGCCGCTGACCGCTCGCGTCGCGGGAATGGCACACGCCAGGCCGCCAACGACGCCGAACAGGAGAAGCGTCGCAAAGAGCGTTGGGGGATGAACAGCCGAGAGACCGTAGAGGAACAGCGAGAGCACCTGACTCGCGCCGGTCGCCAGCACAACACCGATCGCGACGCCTATCGCCACCAGCGCCATACCTTGTCGCAACACCATCCAGATCAACCGACCACGCGGAGCGCCAAGCGCCAGGCGAATGCCGAGCTCGCGACGGCGCATTGCGATGCTGTACGCCGTCACACCATAAATCCCGATCGAGGCCAGGAAGAGACCGAGAACTCCCATGGTTCCGGCAACCGCGGCAAGCACACGCTGCGGCGCGAGACCAAGAGCGATCGACTCCGAGAGAGACTGGTCGTTGGCGATCACCAGCGTCGGGTCGAGCTCGCGAACAATCGCTTCGATCTGCGGCACCAGGCTCGTGCGGCCGCGTTGCCTGGCAATGATCGACATCGTCGACGTCATGCCGGTGTCCTGGGTTTGCGCGAGCGGCAGATACACATACGGGTCGGCCAGACCATCGACGAGACTGCTCGACTTGATATCTGCCGCAACACCGATGACGGTCGCGGTACGGCGCTCGACGGCCTGCTTGCGCGTATTGAAAATCGCCAGCGTCACAGGTCTCCCGATCGGATCCTGTCCCGGCCAGAAACGTCGCGCGATGGAATCACTGACGATGACCACCGTCGGCGCGCCAGCGCGATCGCCGCTGGTGAAGTCGCGCCCGGCCCGAATCGGAAGGCGAAGCGTCGCAAAATAACCGGTGTCCACGATGTTCCAGCCTGGCGAAAACATCTCCGACTGGTCTCTGGTATCAGCAGCGATTCCACCCAGGCCGATGCCCTCGAATCCACCCGGCGGCACTCGCACGAGCGACGCGTCGTCGATCGACGGGATCTGGCGCACACGTTCAATCACGTTGCGCCAGAACGTTTCCGGGTCTGACCGACTGCGTTGAGACATCGAAAGGTCGATTGACGCGATTTCGACCCCATGCGGATCGAAGCCCGCGTCCGTGGCTCCTGCATAGCGCAGCGCGCGCACGAACAGCGCCCCAATGACAACAAGGAGCACGCTCAAGGCAACCTGTCCGACGACCAAAGCACTCCGCAAGCGGGTGCGGCTCGACGACGAGTGCGCACCCTCCTTCAAGGTGCCGCCCGGATTGGCCTTCGAGCCGCGATAGGCAGGCAGAGCTCCCGATCCGATGGCGGCACACACCGACAGCGCCAGGGCAAAGAGCAGCACCCGGCCATCAAGCGGCAGCGGCACACTGATCGGCGTCGGGAGCGACGGCAACAGCCTCGTCAAGGCCACGAGCCAGCGCGCCAGAGCGATTCCCATAACTCCGCCGACGAGATACAGCACGATGATCTCGGTCAGCAGCTGACGGACAAGACGGCCCCGCCAGGCGCCCAGTGCAGTACGAACCGCCATCTCCCTGGCACGCGCCGTCGATCTCGTGACCACGATGCCCATCACATTCGCGCACGCCCCGACGAGGACCAGCGAGACGAGCACCATGAGCACGGCGGCAAAGCCGAGGACGAGATTCCGGTTGCCGCCGACCCGGGAAAACGGCAATGTGCTCAGCCGCGGCAGCCGTTGATCCTCGCGACGCTCGCGATTGATCGCATCCCCGATCGTCACAATCTCCGCTGCCGCAGTGTCGACTGAGAGGTCGGCCCGCACCCGACCTCCGGCGATGATTCCGCCGCGTTCACTGTTTGGTGGAATGGCGAGCCACACGTCGCGCGTTTCGATCCCGGTGCCCTGGAAACCTGCGCTCGAGACGCCGATGATGGTCAACGATCGTCCGTTGATCCGCAGCGTCCGGCCGATGACGGAGTCGGTGGCATTGAACCGCCGCGCCCAGTAGCCGTAGTCAAGCACCGCCACGTCGACATCCCCCGCGGTGAACAGGCGTCCACGAGTGGGAATCGCGCCGAGGACCGTAAAGAAGTTGTCGGTCACGTACTGCCCGACGATCCTCTCGGCGATACCGGTGTCGGGTGGGAAAAGGCTCATGACGTGCGGGGACAGATCCTGCCCGAAGACGCCGGCGAGCGAGGTCGTCCGGCGGGCAAGCTCCAGATACGTGGCGTGGCTGAGAGGATTGAGTCCGCCGTCACCTCGAGCGGTGCCGATGGCGATCAACGTGTCAGGATCGGCGATGCCGACGGGAGGCCGGAAGAGAAGGCTGTTGGCAACCGTAAAGATCGCGGTGTTCGCGCCGATGCCGACGGCCAGCGACATCGCGGCCGTCACCGCAAATAACGGACTCCGCTGCAGCAGGCGGATACCGTGCCTGACGTCTTGCCGGGCATCTTCGATCCAGGCGAACGACCTGGCGTTCCGGTGAAGCTCTTTCGTCTGCTCGATTCCGCCGAGCGCCAGTCTGGCGGCGCGGCGTGCCTGCTCCGGCGTCATTCCACGCGCTTCGTACGCGTCCTGCATCAGCGCCAGGTGGGTGTCGATCTCACGCGCGAGGTCGCCCTCGGCGTGTCGCACGCGGAGCAGGTTCAAGACGCGTTCGATGAAGCGACGCATCGTAATTACCCCAGTGGCGCGTCGAGAAGTTTCGAAACGAACCGCTATCGCTCGTCGAGCAACAATTTGTTCACCAGGCCAGAGAGACGCCGCCAACGCTCCGCCTGTTCCTCGACCGCCTGTCGCCCGGCGGCCGTGATCGCGTAGTACTTCGCGTCGCGATTACTCTCTGTCTTTCGCCAGGTGCCCTTGATCCAACCGCGCTGCTCGAGCCGAACCAGTGCCGGATACAGAGTGCCCTGATTGAGCATCAACGGGTGCTCCGCGACCTGTTCGAGCCGCGACGCCAGGCCGTAGGCATGCAACGGCCCCATCGTCGACAGCGCCCGGAGCACGATCAGATCGAGGGTTCCATTCAGCAGTTCAACGCGATCGCTTCGTGGCATCACTGGCCTGTCAAGTGGAGCATGCGCCTGCTCTACTAGAAAGTCAAGCGAACGCGCCGAGCCGATGAACAAGTACCAGTTGTAATCAGCAGTCGACAATCTAAATCGGCGGTCCACACTCTAATCGGCAGTCGACACTCTAAATCGGCAGTCGACAATCTCAATCGGCAGTCGACAATCTCAATCAGCATTCGACACTCGAACAATCAGCAATCACCAATCAGCAATCAGCATTTACTTAGGGCCTAATCACGGTGCCGTCCGACCTTCGGGTCGTGCCCCAGGAATAGTCGAAGTTCGGCGGTCCCGGCGGGAACGGGAACTTCGCGGCGACTCTTTCATCGACTTCGATCCCCAGACCTGGCTTCTCCTGTGCCATCAGGTAGCCATTCTTGATTTCGGGACAGCCGACGAAGACCTCCTGCGTCTGCTGCGGGAAGCTGCCGCCTTCATGCACGCCGAAGTTGTAGCTTGAAAGCTCCAGGGCCAGTTGGGCAGCATGCGCGAGGGGCGACGCGTCGCCAGGTCCGTGCCACGCGGTGCGGACGCCAAAGAATTCGCACAGCGCGTTGACCTTGCGCGCGGCGCTCAAGCCGCCGATCTGTGAAATGTGGATGCGAATAAAGTCGATGAGCCGGTCTTTGATCAGCGGCACGTACTCGTGCTGCGTGTTGAACAGCTCGCCCATGGCGATCGGGATGCTCGTCTGCTGACGCAGGAGCCGGAAATGGTCGTTCTCCTCCGGTGGGAACGGATCCTCGAGGAAGAAGAGACGGTACGGTTCGAGCTGCTTACAAAGATTGATCGCCTGGTTGAGCGTGATGCGCTCGTGCACGTCGTGCAGGAGCTCGACTTCGTCGCCGAGCTTGCTGCGCAGGTACTCGAAGAACTTCGGCAACATCCGGACGTAGGGCGCCGGCTCCCAGATCGCGCGAGGATTCGTTGGACCGACGGCCTCGTTGGGCGACGCCGCGTTGCCGATCGTGGCGCGCGCGCCGTATCCGGCGTAGCCAGGCGTCGAGACCTGGACGCGCACGTGCCTGAACCCGCGCTGCATCGCACCACGCGCGCTCTGTTCGACTTCCTCGAAGCTGTTTCCGCTGGCGTGGAAGTAGCAGTCCGCGCCAAGGCGCAGCTTTCCGCCGAGCAGCTGATAGAGCGGCATGTTGGCGCGTTTGGCCTTGATGTCCCAGAGGGCGATGTCGACCCCGCTCATCGCGTTGAAGAGCACCGGACCATTGCGCCAGTAGGAGCTGACGTAGCACGACTGCCAGATGTCTTCGATCTCATCGACATTGCGGCCGACGAGAAATGGCTTGAGATACTGCTCGACCGCGGTCTGGACGACGAGCGCGCGCTGGGTGAAGGTGGCGCAGCCCCAGCCCACCAGCCCGGGCTCGGTGGTTTCCACTTTCACGACCACGAGCCGGATGTTGTTCGGCGAGGTCATGATCGTCTTGATGTCGCGGATCTTCACCGGCGCGGTGCCGGCGATGGCTTGCGCGAATCCCGGGTGCAGCCAGCCCGAGGGGATTTCAGGCGTCAGCGCCTGGGCGAGCTGATCCTTGCGAGTGGAGAGCAACGAGGCGCCGCCCGCCATCGAGAGAGAACGTAGTGCGTCACGACGCTTCATGGGAACTCCTGAAAATGCTGAATGATGAATGATGAATGATGAATGAATTGCTGAATGCTGATTGCCGATTGCGATTGCCGAATGTCAATTGCCGAATGCTGAATGTCGATTGCAGATTGCCGATTGCTGAATGCTATTGCGCCTCTGATTCACATTCAGCATTCAACATTCAGCATTCATTCAGCAATCAACATTCCGCATTCACATTCAACATTCAGCATTCAACCTTCAGCATTTACAGCATTCACCCGTCACCAATGTGTCAATGATCCATCCGGTCGCCGATACATGTTCTTCCGGCCGGGCTCGGTGACCTCGCCGATCTGCGTCAGCCGCTTCATGTCAGCGGTCACTCCTAGGCCGGCGCGCTGATTCGTATAGGCCTTGCCGTTCTTGAAGTCCAGGCACTCTGGCAGGTAATCGATCGGCCGGCCGCCGTAGTTGTACTCCATCAGCACCGGGCCTGAAAACGTCGACAGGCAATTGACCAGTGCGGCGGTCGCGATCGGGCCGGTGAAATGCGGAATGATGCCGACCGCGTGGGTCTCACAGATCGCGAGGACCTTCATGAGCTCAGTAATGCCGCCAACATTCGGCAAGGTCGAGCGCACGAAATCGACATCGTGATTCTCCACGAGCCGGTTGAAGTCCCACTTCAGTCCCCATTCTTCGCCGTGCGTCAGCGGCACGGTCGTCATCTGACGCAGCTTGGGAATATCCTGTAGTGCATTCTCGTCGCGGACGGGATCTTCGACGAAGAACGGCTCGAACGGCTCCATCACCTTGCACAGACGCATCGCGTCGTTGAGATCGAAACGCTGATGCAGATCGATGCACCAGTTGCCCTTGGGACCGACGGCGTCGCGCACCGCTCGGCACTCCGCTTCGACCTGCGTGACCACGGACCGCGTATCGTAGACGCCGCCAACCGGCACTTCAGCCGGCGCCATTCGGAACGCGCGATAGCCGGCTTCCATCGTCGCCCGCGCGCGCTCGGCGAGGCTCAATCGAGCACCGGGCGGCGTTCCCGGAGGCGTCGCCCCGCCGGTGGCGTAACACTCGCAATAATCGCGCGCCGTACCGCCGAGCAGCTCGTGAATCGGCAGGCCCAGCGCTTTGCCTTTGATATCCCACAACGCCAGATCCAGCGCCCCCAGCGCGTGCGCCTTCTCACGGCCGGGCGGATAAAACCATGCGATGTAGGCCTCCTGCCAAAGCGCCGCGGTGTGGAACGGGCTCTGTCCGATCAGCGTGCCCGCGCACTGTTCGAGTGTGTCTTTGGTCCCACCTTCCCCAATCCCGGTGATGCCGATGTTGGTTTCCACCGTCACCACCATGTTGCTTTGGTTGAACAGCGGGTTCAGGTCGGGCGGCTTGTAGATACGAACGCGCGTGACCTTCGCGTTGGGAAGTTCGGCGGCTGATTCGCGAGGCTGAATCAGGCCAAGCGCCGGCGCGGCTGCCACGGCGCTGAAGAACGTTCGTCGATTCACGGTGGGTCCTCCTCGTGCGCCACGAGAATACTTCAGTTCGCCGTTCGCCAATTGCGGCATGCTCCCCCGCTTGACAGCTCGCCTGGCAAGTGTTACAAACATCGCAGGTCTGTTATAAAAATAACATGTCGACGACCCGCACCTCTCACTTGCTCACCAAACGCGAACGCCAGATCATGGACGTGCTCTACCGGCTCGGACGCGCCACGGCCGCGGAGATCATGGCGGCGATGCCGGGAGCACCGCGCAATTCCACAATCCGGACGCAACTCCGGGTGCTCGAGCGCAAGGGGCATGTCCGGCACGAGGAAGTCGGCCTTCGATACATCTATATGCCGACGGTCCCGCGGCATTCCGCGCGAAAGTCCGCCCTCCGCCACGTCGTCGACACGTTTTTCGACGGCTCGACCGCCAAGGCGGTGGCCGCGCTGCTCGGCGGCGAAGCCGCACGCGTGACCGACGAGGAGCTCGATCGGATCGCCGAGCTGGTCGACAACGCGAGGAGTGAATCGCGATGATGCTGTTGACCGACCTGGCGCTCCGCTCCTCATTGATCTTGGCGATTGGGCTCGCAGTGCATGCGACCCTCGTCCGCCAGTCGGCGGCTTTGCGGCACTTCGCGCTGGCCGCCAGCATCTTTGCAGCCGTCGCCGTCGTCCCGCTCAGCCTGTGGGTGCCCGAGTGGTCCGTAGCAATTACGTCTCACGCGGCGAGCGATGGTAGTGATCCCACGACGACTACCACGACACCGGTGATCGCCAATCAGGACGCTCACGTCAGTCGAGTATCAAACCGCACATCAACCATCAGCGCGGCCTTCATCGGCGCCCTGGTGTGGGCAGCGGGCTGCGCCGCCACCGGATTATTTCTGTCGGTCGGAATCTGGAGACTATGGGGCACAGCGCGCCGCGCGCACGTCCTGAGCGACACCCGGTGGACCACAATTTCACGCCAGGTGGCCGAATCGCATGGATTGAGGCGGCCGGTCGAGCTGCTCCTGACCGGCGAATCGGACCTGCTCGCGACGTGGGGCCTCCTGCGTCCGCGTGTGCTGTTGCCGCCTCACGCCCGCGAGTGGTCCGACGGCCGAATCCGCATCGTGCTGTGCCACGAGCTGGCGCACATCAAACGGCACGACTGGTTCGTGCAAATCGCCGCGGAAGCGGTTCGGATTGCGTTCTGGTTCAATCCACTCATCTGGATTGCGTGCACGTGCCTGCGCCGCGACAGCGAACAGGCGTGCGACGACGTCGTGCTGGGACAGCACATTCCCGCCCGGGAGTACGCCGGCCTGCTGCTGGATCTCGCCCGCCAGTGCCGGAAGCGAACATCGACATGGGCATCGGCGGTGCCGATGGCTCGTCCGTCCACGCTGGAAAGGAGAATCGCCGCCATGCTCAACCCCGCAATCAATCGGGCCACGCCGTCGCGTCAATCGATGGTGACAATCGTGCTGCTGCTCTCGGTGATCACGGTGCCGACGGCGGCGTTCAGGGCTGCTCAAACCTCGCCCGCCACGCTCACTGGATCGGTCTACGATCCGACTGGCGCCGTAATGCCTGGCGTCACACTGACGCTCCAGAACGCCCAGGAAGAAAAGCTGCAGGCCACGAGCCGAGCGGACGGCCGCTTCGACTTTCCCCAGATCGCACCGGGGAAGTACACGCTTTCGGCCACGCTTCCCGGGTTCCGCGAACTGCGTCAGGAATTCGAGCTGAAAAGCGCGCGCGATTGGGATCGTGCGATCACACTCCAGGTCGGTGAGGTCAAGGAAACGATCAACGTTCGCGATCGCCGGATCAGCGGGCCAGTTGGCCCTTCGCAGCCGCAGCTGCCAAAACCCCTCCGAGTAGGGGGCAACATCCGTGCGCCGATGAAGACCGTCGACGTGAAACCGATCTATCCCCAGACGATGCGTGAAGCCGGGCGTGAGGGAGTCGTACCGATTGAAGCCATCATCGGCCCAGACGGGTCGGTCGCGTCCGTGCGCGTCCTGAGTGCCGACATCCATCCGGACTTCGCGATCGCCGCCGCCGACGCTGTTCGTCAGTGGAAGTTCACTCCCACGCTCCTGAACGGGAAGCCGGTGGAAGTCGTGATGACGGTGAAAGTGCAGTTCAACCTGGAGAATTGAGCGGAGTTACGTCGACGGAGGGGACGGAGGTCGCGGAACAAGATCAACACGGAGAGACGGAGTCACGGAGTTAAACACTTGTTGGTCGCTAGTGGTAGAGTCCTTGCCAACTGCGATGCAACCAGAAGCTTTTACCCTCCGTGTCCCCGTGCCTCCGTGTTGATCTTGTTCCGTGCTCTCCGTCGCCTCCGTCGGAGCTCACTCACGCTGGCATCCATAAGCACTCTCTTCCTGTGGGTAATCCTGACGGCTCAGCAGCCGCGCCCAGCCACCTACCTTCAGAAAGAGCGCACGTTCCACAGCGTTGCCGAGTTTGAGCAATTGACCCGCGGGGCTGTGAAAATCCAGCGAGCCGCGGATGCTGCCGAAGAATTGCGACTGCGCCGGCTGCCAGTTCACCTCCCGGTCAACGATTTCACCGTTATCGCCGCAGAATCGCCCGCGCTTACGTGGATTGGAAGCCCGCAGGGTGCCGTGCGCGTGCATACCGACACGCGCTCCGTCGAGTACTTTGCCGGCGAACGATGGCTTCCTGACGATCGCGTCGTCGGCATCGGCTTCCAGGATGGCGCCACCTGGATCCAAACGGAGAAGGGATTTTCGCGAATCGAGTACCAGCCGATCACGCTGGAGGAGAAATCCCGCGCGTTCGTCCGAAGGATTCAAGCACGTCACACCCGGTGGGGCCTCACCGCCACGTCGGAGTTACGAGTACCCGGCGATCTATCGAGTAATCAGCCCGTCTCGACCGACAACGATGGGCTCTGGACCGCGATGTACGTCGCGGCGGAGTGTTTCCGATATAAGGTCACGGGCGAGACCGATGCGCGCGAGAATGCCCGACGCGGAATGCAGGCAATCCTGCGGCTCGAGTCGATCACGGGCATCCCGGGATTCCCGGCGCGGTCATTCATCAAGATCGGCGACGATGCCCAACCACGGGATGGCGAATGGCATGACACGCCGGACAAGGTTTGGCGCTGGAAAGGTGACACCAGCTCCGACGAGATCGTCGGCCATTACTTTGTGTATGGGATCTACTACGATCTGGTCGCCGACGCGAACGAGCGGGTCGAATTGCGCTCCGCGCTCGGGCGGATCACCGACCACATCCTCGACCACAACTATCAGTTGATCGATGTAGACGGTCAGCGCACACGCTGGGGATGGTGGGGGCCCGAGGCGATCTGGCGGGAAGCGAGCGAGACCGGGCTCCGTGCGCTGCAGATCCTCTCGCATCTGAGCGTCGCGATTCACCTCGCCGACGGAACACCGTCAGCCGATAAGTATCGCGCTGCGTACGGCGATCTGATTCGGACGCACAAGTACCACCTGCTGACCCGGAACCAGAAGATTGCCATCCCCGGACACCTCAATCATTCCGACGACGAGCTGGCATTTCTGTCGTTTTACCCGCTACTGCGTTACGAGACGAATCCACAACTGCAGGCGGTCTACAAGGAGAGCATCGCCAGGAGCTGGCTGGTCGAGCGGCCGGAACGCAACCCGCTATGGAATGCGATCTATGCCGTCGGCAGCGGCGCGCCGGAGTTCGATCGTGCCGAGTCACTTCGAACGCTGCGCGAAATTCCAATGGACATGATCACCTGGACCGTGCGCAACTCGCAGCGCCTGGATGTGCCGGTCGATCCGCTGAACGATCGCTTCGACCGGCGGCAATCGCTGGTCGTGCTGCCCTACGATGAGATCCCGATGTGGAAGTGGAATGGAAACCCCTACAGTCTCGATGGCGGCAACGGCGGACGCAGCGAAGAGGACGGGGTCTACTTTCTTCTGCCGTATTGGATGGGGAGGTACCATCGGCTGTTTGAATGACAGCGGATCCCGAAGGACAGTGGCGTCACCGATACCCTGCCGCCTGTAACTCAAACAGCTGCGCGTAGCGGCCTTCGCTGCGGAGCAGCTGATCATGCGTCCCGAGCTCGGTGACTCGGCCATCGACCATCACCGCGATGCGATCGGCGATGCGGACGGTCGAGAATCGGTGTGAGATCACGATCCCGATCCGGCCGCGCAGGTTTTCCTTCAGCTCGGCGAAGATCGCGGCTTCCGCTTCCGGGTCCAGCGAAGACGTCGGTTCATCGAGGATCCAGACGTCGGCATTTCGGTACATGATGCGCGCGAGCGCGAGCCGCTGCCACTCGCCCCCCGACAGATCGTGTCCGCCTTCGAACAGCCGGCCGACCTTGGAGTCCAGGCCTTTCGGCATCTTTTTCACCAGCCACTCGCTGCGGGACCGGCGAAGCGCCTCCATGACGCGGTGGTCCTCTGGCGCCACGGCTGGGCGGCCCATGATCACGTTGTCGCGCACGGTTAGCTCGTAGTTGGCGTAGTCCTGGAACAGCACCCCGATGCGGCCGCGGAGTGCCTCGGGGTCGACGTCTTTCAGGTTGACGCCGCCGACCCGTACCGAACCGCGATCAGCGTCGTAGAACCGGAGCAGCAGCTTGACCAGCGTACTCTTGCCGGCACCGTTTTCACCGACGAGCGCAATCAACTCGCCGGCATGAATGTGAAGGTTCAGCCCCTGAACCGCCGGCTCCTTCCCACCCGGATAAGTAAAACCCACATCGTCGAAGTCGATGGAATCGAGGACCGGCGGCAAAGGAATCGGCGGCGATGGCACCGGCACGAGCGGATCGATGGCGAGGAACGAGAAATAGTCGTCGAGGAACGTCGTGTGTTGATCGACGGACACGAACGTGCTCGAGATGTTGCTCAAGGTGCCGGACACCGAGGTGAAGGCGCCGATCACGAGCACGACGCCGCCAGGATCGATCGTGCCCGCTGCGCCGCGCAGTGCGACAAATACATAGGCGAGCGCGAGCGCCGTCCCGGTGACGAGCCCGCTCAGGATGGCAGTACGAGTGCCGGTCCGATACATCTCTGCGCGCAGCTTGAACAGCGCCTCCGACATGGTGCGATGCCGTTCGAGCAGGTAGTCGGCCAGCACGTAGGCGCGAATTTCCTTGGTCGTTCGAGGTTGGACCAGAAGATCTCCGACATATTCGCGTTCGCGCTCTTCGGGCGTTTCTTTATAGAAGAACTCGTACATGCGCGAGGTCACCCGCCGTTCGAGCAGCAACGAGAGCACCGCGCCGCAGAGCGCGAGAACGACCAGCACGTAGTGCAGGCTTGCAAGGAGGGACGCCATCAGCACGATCGTGACGAGGTTGCCCGACAACCCGAGAACCGACCATGTGAGATCGCCCGGTCGCCACGAGATGTCCCGCTTCGCCCGCGCAAGGCGATCGTGCCAGTCCGAATTATCGAAGTGTCCGAGATCCAGCCGGGAGGCCTGCGCTAGCAGGCGCCGTTCGGCCTCGAGTTGCACCCGGCGGACGAACAGGTTCCGTCCGTATCCCGAATAGGCGCCAATCGCGCGTTGGATGCCGGTCGCGAGCCACAGCCCGGCGACGATCGGCAGCATGTCGGTGAACCGGACGGCATGCAGCCGAGCCTCCGCAATCCGGTTGACGAGCAGCGCTCCGAGGTACACCGAGATCGGGGGCATCGCCGAATTGATGATCCCAAGCAGGGAGTACTTGACGAGCGAGCGCGGCGAAGCGGCCCACGCCAGTGCCATCCCCTGACGCAGATTTTTGCGAACCCGGACCGCGCGGCCTTTCGCGTTGGACGGTGGCGTTTCTGGCATTCGGATGGGACAACCCTCTACTGCGGGTCGGTACCAAGAGAGTTGGTGATTCGAAGAGTATATATAAAGGAGGATCCGGTCAGCCTTCGCGGCTTCGCCGCTACAGCGAGACAGCCTTCGCCGCGATTCGCGAGCGAAGGCTGGATCGAAACTGGAAACTGGAAACTGCGAACTGCGACCTGCGAACTGGGAACTGGCAGCTGGAAGCGGGGAGCTGGAAGCGGGGAGCTGGAAGCTGGAAGCTGGTAACTGGTAACTGTGCTATTGCCCCTTCGGCAGCCGCACCTTCAGCGGCGTGGCCAGGACCAGGGTCAGCTGCTCGCCGGACTCGACCCGGATATCCTTGAACTTTTCCTTGGGTTCGAGAGTGGCGTCGAACGGCATCGGCTTGGTTTGAATGGTTGCGAGGCTGCGCGTTTCGAGATGCTCGATCACGTTGAACGCAACCGCGACGTGCCCGGCACGATTCTGCTTCGTAGCGGGCTGAACCTCGATCACCTTCCCGTGAAGTGTCGAGCCCTTGGGAATCAGCTCGGCTCCATTCTGGATGACGGCATCCATCAGCGTGGCACGCACCGGGTCATCGACCTGCCCTGAGGCCGAGTCGAGAGTGGTCCGCAGGCGCACGACGAGTGGTGTCCCCGCGGGGACTTGGTAATCGTCGTACCGGCCGCGATCCCGGCCAGCGACCGGCCGCGCGGCCGGCTTCTGTGTCGTCTCACTCCGACGGGTCGCGGCGATCCGAACCATCATCAAGCAGCGGTTGATCTCCTGAGTGACGGCGGCAGGCTCTACGATCGCATGAGCGTGCAGCCGCCCCACCGACACGAACGAGGTCAGTAGAATGAGAACCAGCCGAGACGCTCGCGAACGCAGCGAGCGAGCCGCGCAATCGGAGCGGGGACCTTTGGGGCCCCCGCGAGCGCCGCGCGTCCGGAGTATGAGGGCGAAGCGCTCAGATGAAATATGACGCATTCTGCGGCTGAGTATCGCAATCGTGATACCGGGCCTGAATTCGGCCGAAACTCCGATCTGTCGGGTCTGCTGAAAAAAATCACGATTACGTTCTCTGTCGTGTGATTACAAACATGCCGTCCGGATCTTTCGTCGATTCCGCTAGTCACGTACACTGAAGCGATGCAGGACGTGCGACTGGCTTTCAGAAATCTCTGGCGTCGGCCAGCCTTCTTCGCGATTGCGATTGTGACGCTGGCGCTGGGGCTCGGGGCCAACGTCGCGGTGTTCACAGTCTTCAATGCCATCCTGCTGTCGCCACTCCCCTATACCCGGCCGAACGATGTCGTCGTTCTGAACGAGCAGGCACCGCAGTTTCCGACGCTCTCGGCCACCATCTACAACTACGAGGACTGGCGCGAGCGGGCCCAGTCGTTTTCCGCCATGGCGGCCTTTCGTCCGACCAACATGACGGTTACCGGCATCGGCGACCCGGAGCGCGTCGCGACGAAAATGATCACCGCGTCGTTGTTGCCCTTGCTTGGTGTCTCGATCGAGCACGGGCGCAGCCTCGTCGCCGCTGACGACCGCGCTGGCGCGGAAGCGGTCGTGCTAGTAAGCGCCGCGTTTGCTGCCCGGCGCTTCTCCGGCCAGGAGCCGGTCGGACAGGTGCTTCAGCTCGACAACCGTCCATTTACGGTCGTGGGCGTCATGCCTGCGGACTTCGAGCTTTTTCAAAACGCCGACCTCTACGTGCCGTTTGGCCCGTGGGCCGCAACCCTGCCGGAGGATCGCGGATGGCATCCGGGCATCTTTCCGATTGCCCGGTTGAAGGAGGGCGTCACGCTCGAGCAGGCGCGCCTCGAAATGGACGGAATCGCTGCACAACTCGAAGCCGAGCATCCCGAATCGAACAGGAACGTTCGAGTACTCATCACGCCGGTCCAGGACCAGCTCGTCGCCGACATCCGGCCAGCGATCTTCCTTTTGACCGGGGCGGTCGTCGTGGTGTTGCTGATCGCCTGCGCCAACGTGGCCAACCTCCTGCTGGCCCGGGCGGTCGATCGGCAGAAGGAAATCGCCGTGCGCATCGCGCTCGGCGCCGGCCGGCTTCGCATCCTTCGCCAGCTGATCGTCGAGAGCGTCGTCTTGTCATGCATTGGCGGCATCGCGGGGCTGCTGGTCACGTCCTGGGTCATCTCGCTGCTGACCGGCAGCGCAGTAGCTGCGCTGCCGCGGGTTCACAACATCGGCATCGACTGGCGGGTCGTGCTCTTCGCCTTCGGACTCGCAATCATCACGGGTCTCGTGTTCGGTCTCGTCCCGGCGCTGCATGCGATCCGCACGCCCGTCCGCGCATCGCTGAATGAAGAGAGTCGCGGCGGATCGGGTGGCATGCGGCAGCGGAAGCTCCACTCGAGCCTAGTCGTACTCGAGATCGGGCTGGCGCTGGTCCTGCTGGTTGGAGCTGGCCTCTTGCTGCGAAGCTTTGCGCGCCTGATCAACGTGCCGCCCGGGTTCAACTCCGGCAATCTGCTGGTCGTGAACTTGCCGCTGTCACCGCAGAAATACCATGACGATGCGAGTCGCACAGCGGTCGTCGACGAGATCGTCGCGCGTATCCGAACGCTGCCGGGTGTCGCGGGTGCAGGAATGACCACGACGCTGCCAATGGCGGGCGCCGGGTCGACGATTCACTTCAACCGAGCGGCGTATCCGCCGAAGGGCCCAGACGATTACGTGATGGCGGGCTATCGAGCGGTCACACCCGGCTACCTCTCGGCCCTCGGCGTGCCGCTGCGGCGCGGACGCATGCTTTCCGATCGCGACCGAAACGGCACCCGGCGAGTCGTCGTGATCAACGAGTCGATGGCGCGTCAGTACTTTCCCGATCGCGACCCGCTCGGTCAGCGGATCCAACTGGGGACCGAACCCTCGCCCGACTTTCCGACGATGGAAATCGTTGGCATCGTCGGCGACGTCAAGCAATCGTTCGAAACGGGTTCCAACGCCGAGATGTTCGTCCCCTACGAGCAGTATCCGGATCAGATTTTTGCGAACATGTACCTCAATACGGCGCTGATCGTGCGCACCGCGGGAAGTCCGATCGATGTCACCCGGGCGGTGCGTGCGGCGATCCTCGAGATTGATCCCGGTCAACCGCTGGTCAACGTTCGAACCATGGACGACGCGATTGCCGGGACGGTGGCGCAGCCGAGATTTCAGATGACGCTGCTGATGATTTTCGCGAGTATCGCGGTCGCCCTCGCGGCGGTTGGGGTGTACGGAATCATGGCCTACACGGTGTCGCAGCGAACGCCGGAGATCGGCGTGCGCATGGCGGTTGGCGCATCACCGAATCGGGTCGTGGCGATGGTCGTCTGGCAGGGTGCGCGGCTCGCAGTGCTGGGTGTCGTCCTCGGACTGATCGCCGCCGCGCTGGCCGCCGGCGCGATGCAGACGATGCTGTTCGAGATGAAGGGAATCGACCCGGCGACGTTCGCGGGAGCTTCCCTGGTTCTGGCTCTCGCGGCCTTGCTCGCGAGCTACGTGCCGGCGCGGCGGGCAGCGCGCATTTCTCCACTCGCGGCCCTCGGACGCTAGTGTCCTGTTCGCGTGGATCGCGGCATAAGTCCCGGAGCGCGGCGCCCGGATGGCAAGGCGCGACGACCGCGAATACCGGGAGTATTTAAGGGAGGCACACGAATTCACACTTTGACGCGTTCTTTTTGCAGCGATGTACGCTGTGTGGGTCGCCGCACGTTGGTCTCGCTATAGGATTACCCGCGCGCCCGTGTTATGATGGGCTTCTCCTCACAACTTGCTGCGCGGCTCCTCGGACAGGCGAGTAGTGTCGCTTCGTACAGGAAGTGTCCTGCCGCTATTCACGAGACAACGGGCATGCTGTCAACAATTTCCCGACGACTGGTTGCATCGACGGTCGCTGCCGGACTGAGTACCTTGGTGGTCCAGGCGCAATCACCGGATCAGGCGCGACCGACCTTTCGGAGCGCGGTCGACCTCGTCAGTATCCAGGCGTCCGTACGCGACAAGCACGGCCGTCCGCTCATCGGCTTAACCGCGGCGGACTTCGAGGTTCGCGACAACGGTCAGCCGCGCTCGATTCTTTCGCTGCGATCGGATCGTCGATCGCCGGTCAGCGTGGCGGTGCTCGTCGACATGAGCGGCAGCATGCGGGTCGGTTCCAAGATTGCGATAGCGCGCCAGGCGTACGATTCCATCCTGTCGCAGCTTCGGGACGGCGAAGACGAGCTCGGCCTCTTTACATTCGATTCGAAGCTCCACGAACGGCAATCCTTCACGACCTCACTCGATCATTTGAAGCACGGGCTCGACGATTTCCAGCCGTTTGGTGCGACGTCACTGTATGACGCCACCGCCGCCACTGCGCGTCGGCTGGCCGAACGGTCCGCCGCGCACAAGGCGATCGTCATCCTCACCGATGGCATCGACACCAGCAGCAGCCTTACGGCCGGCGAAGTGTCCGGAATTGCGAGCTCGATCGACGTTCCCGTCTACATCGTCGCGACCGTCGCGTCGGCGGATCGGACGGCGCTCACCGAAACCACCGACCATGCCCTCCCGTCCGACGGCGCTGATCTGCGTGACCTTGCCGAGTGGACGGGTGGCCGCCTCGTGTTCACAACAACCAACGAGGAGACCGTCGTCGCCGCAGCGGCGCTCCTGACTGAGCTGCGCCAGCAGTACGTGCTGGCCATTGAAGCCGCCAATACCCCCGAGTGGCGGCGACTCGAAGTGCGCGTCAAGCGCTCGTCGGCCAGCGTCAAGACCCGAAGCGGCTATTTTGGCGGCTGAGCGGCATAGAACTCCCGCCGCTCCAGACAGTTAGATCCTCCGTCCACGGCGGGCGCAAGAAAAACTTCCTTGGTCGTTCTAGGTATGAGGGAACGACCGAATGGCGAAGCTCCTCCAAATCGTCAGGCCTGTCACGGCCGATCCGCGCCACTACCAGATTGTGACGCTGGCGTCCCTGCTGGCGTATGGCGTTCTCGCCCTTGATTTTGAAATAGCCGCCAGCCGCGCCGTCGCGATCCTGACGACGGCGATTGTGACGCAGTACGTTTGCACGCGACTTTCAGGGCTGCCGTCATTCGATGCAAGAAGTGCCCTGATTTCCGGCCTGTCACTCTGTCTGCTCGTTCGCACCAATCTGTCAGGGCTGGCTCTGGCCGCCGCCGCGATCGCGGTTTCCAGCAAGTTCCTGATCAGGGTGAACGGCAAGCACCTCTTCAACCCGACCAATTTCGGAATCGTCGTCCTGATGGCGTCGACGGGAGAGGTCTGGGTCTCGCCGGGACAATGGGGGAACGTCGCCTTCTTTGCGTTTCTGATGGCGTGCCTCGGCGGGCTGGTGGTTAACCGCGCCAGCCGCAGCGACGTCACCTACGCCTTCATCGCCTTCTACATGGCTCTGGTGTTCGGACGAACCATTTGGCTCGGCGAGCCGTGGTCGATTCCGCTGCATCGCCTCCAGAACGGTGCGCTGCTGCTCTTCACGTTCTTCATGATTTCCGATCCGCGAACGACGCCGAACTCGCGCGCTGGACGCATCCTCTTCGCTTTCCTGGTCGCGAGCGGCGCCTGGTACATCCAGTTCCGGCTATTTCGAACGAACGGGCCATTGTGGTCGCTCGCGGTCTGCTCCTTGACAGTACCGCTGCTCGACTGGTTGCTACCAGCAGCGCGCTTCGAATGGCGGCAAGCCGGACGTCAGCCTCGGGGTGTAGCGGACTTCCACCTGAAGGTGGAAGCCACATGAATCCGCCGGACTTCCACCTGAAGGTGGCGCCACATGAATCAAGACGGACTTCCACCTGAAGGTGGAAGCCACATGAATGGAGCGGACTTCCGCCTGAAGGTGGAGGCCACATGAATCAAATGAGTGCAAGCCAGATGAATCAACGAGGTGGTGTATGAGACGCGTCCTGTCGGTGGTCGTCGTGGTGATGACCGTGGCAATCTGGAACAGCACCGGCCTTCTCTCTTTCTGTGGGTTCTACGTCGCCAAAGCGGATACAAAGCTGTTCAACAAGGCTTCGCAGGTCGTGCTCGTGCGGCAAGGCGACCGCACCGTGTTGACGATGGCGAATGACTTCAAGGGCGATCCGAAGGAGTTCGCGGTGGTCATCCCGGTGCCAACCGTGCTGCAGAAGGAGCAGATTCACCTCGGTGACAAGGCGCTGCTCGACCACCTCGACGCATATTCGGCGCCGCGGCTGGTCGAGTACTTCGATGAGGATCCGTGCCGGCTGTATGTGATGGATCGCATGGCGGCGGCTCCGGCGATGCCACAAGCGGGCGCCATTGGTGGCGCCGGCGGACGCGCCAAGAGCCTTGGCGTCACAATCGAAGCCCAATACACCGTCGGTGAGTACGACATCCTGATCTTGTCGGCGCAACAGAGCACCGGCCTCGAGACGTGGCTGCGCGAGAACGGCTACCGCATTCCGGCTGGCGCGTCCAGCGTTCTGACCAGCTACATCAGGCAGAACCTCAAGTTCTTTGTCGCCAAGGTCAACCTGAAGGAGCAGGCACGACTGGGTTACAGCGTGCTGCGCCCGATTCAGGTCGCCTATGAGTCACCGAAGTTCATGCTGCCGATTCGTCTAGGGATGGTCAACGCGGATGGGCCGCAGGAGCTATTCGTATATGCGCTGACGCACAACGGCCGCGTCGAAACCACGAACTATCGTACGGTGAAGCTCCCGACCGGCATGGACGTACCGATTTATGTGAAAACAAAGTTCCCTGATTTCTACAAGTCGATGTTCACGCATCAGGCAGAAAAGGAGAACCTGAGCGCGATCTTTACCGAATATGCCTGGGACATGAGCTGGTGCGATCCCTGCGCCGCCGACCCGCTCTCGGGCGACGAGCTGCGTCAGCTCGGCGTGTTCTGGGTGAGCGATCCAGCACCCGCAGGTCGTGGTCCGAGATTTCCCTTGCCGGTTCCATCGGGCGCTCAAGGCGTGTTCATGACCCGGCTGCACATTCGCTACGATGCGGCGCACTTCCCGGAGGACCTGGTCTTTCAGGAGACCTCCGATCGTACGAACTTTCAGGGACGATATGTGCTTCGCCACGCGTGGACCGGCGAAGCCACCTGCGAGGCGGCCGTGAGATATCGCGCCGAGCTGCCGCAACGACGGGAGCGGGAGGCGCAGACACTGGCATCGCTGACCGGATGGAACATCAGCGAGATTCGCCGATCGATGAACGTGGCCGCCCCTGCGCCCGAACCGGTGGCATGGTGGCAGCGCATCTGGAAGTAACAGGTATCCGCAAGCGACGCCGGGAACTGACGTATGATCACCAGTCCCAATGGCGAACGCAGTAGGCTCTCTGCCTCAGACGACCGCTCAGGCCAGGCGCCCGGAAGGCGTCATCCGGCGCGGTCCAGCAGGTCCGGCGGCCGCGACAGCTAAGGTCCGCGTCGACTCCGTCGACCTGCTTCGCGGTCTCATCATGGTCGTCATGATGCTCGACCACACGCGCGACTTCGTCCACCGGGACGCGCTCGCATTCGACGCCGCGAACGTCGCGCGGACGTTTCCGGCGCTGTTCTTCACCCGGTGGATCACCCATTTTTGCGCGCCGCTGTTCGTGTTTCTGGCGGGAACGTCGGTCTGCTTTCAGGAGATGCGCGGCAAATCGAAAGCGCAGCTCTCGACCTTCTTGGTCACACGCGGTCTCTGGCTGGTAGCCATCGAAGTGGTGGTGCTGCGGCCGCTCGTCTTCTTCAACTTCAATTACGGCGAAATGCTCGCCTTCCTCCAGGTCATCTGGGTAATCGGCTTGAGCATGGTCGTGCTCGCCGCCGCAATTCACCTGCCGCTCCGCTGGCTCATTGCCTTGAGCCTGGCGACGATTGCACTCCACAACACGTTGGATGGATTCCGGGTCACAGGATTCGGCGGGCCCGGCACACCGCTACCGGGCTTCGGCGCGTCGATGTGGATCATTCTTCACCAGCAAGGCTTGATCTTCCCGTTCGGCTTCCCCGTGTTTGTCGTGTATCCGTTCGTGCCCTGGATGGCGGTAATGGCGGCGGGATATGCCTTCGGCTGGTTGTACACCAGAGATGACGTCGAGCGCCGCCGACTGTTTGTCCGGCTGGGTAGCGCGGTGGTTGTCGGCTTCATCATTATTCGGGCGATCAACATCTACGGCGATCCCGCGCCGTGGACGACCCGATTCGGTACAGTGAAGACGTTCCTGTCGTTCCTGGCGACCACGAAATATCCACCGTCGCTGCTGTATCTGATGATGACGCTCGGCCCCGGCATCCTCTTTCTCGGCCTCGCCGAACGTCACACGCGTGGCCGGTTCGCCAGGGCGCTCATCACCTTCGGACGCGTTCCGTTCTTCTTCTATCTGCTCCAGTGGATCACCGCACACCTGCTCGCGATAGGTGCGTCGTGGGTAGCAGGCAAACCTGTCGCCTATCTCTTCACGAACATCGTCCTGGCTTCGGCGCTCCCGCCAGGCGCCGGGTTCGGTCTTCCAGTTGTCTACCTGCTGTGGTTACTTGGCGTGATGCTGACCTACCCGTTGTGCGTCTGGTTTGCCGGCGTCAAGGCGCGGCGCCGCGACTGGTGGCTCAGTTATGTGTGATCGGTCATTGCTGATTTTTGATTGCTGATTGGCAATCCGATAAAGATGTGTGGCGGTGCGGATGAAGAACGACTGCGAGGCTACGGCCATTGACGCGAGGGTCGCACCATCCAGCGAGTTGCTTGCGACCTGCTGAAACGTCGGCCCTGGATTGATCACCGTCGTCCTGCCCTCTTCGTCCAGAAAGTAGACTCGGCCGTCGGCAAACACCGGCGACGCCGAGACCGGCGCGCCGAGCCGATGTTGCCAGCGAATCGTGCCGGTCCGGGCCTCGAGGTTCGATGCAATCCCGGCATCGTTGACCACATACAGATCATCACCAACGACCAGTGGCGACGGTGTCAGCGGCGCACCCCTCGATAGCGACCAGGCGATGTGGGTCTTGGTGACATTGCCCTTGCCATCAGGACGAATTGCAAGCAAGGACGGTTGCTGAAACCCAGTGGTGATGAAGACCAGCCCCGCGCCATACACCGGCCTCGGTACATTTGAGAAACCCTCGGGATAATCGACACGCCAGACTTCTTTGCCGTTCTGGGGATCGTACGCCGCTGCATGAAATGCGCCGACGCTCACGATGAGATCACGATCGCCGACATGGATGGACAGCGGGGTCGAATACGCCTGCGACCAGGGCTGCGGTCGAAGCGTCTGCCATCGTTTCCTGCCGGTCTGCTTGTCGAGCGCGATGACTGAGGCGTCATCGAACCCGTCGCAGTTGACGATCAACAGATCGCCATAGAGCAGCGGCGAACCGCCGTTGCCGTGTTGCGATTCGTATTGAAGTCGGGTTTTCCAGATGACCTCTCCGCTGGTAGACAGCGCGGCGGTTCCCTGTGCACCGAAATGGACATACACACGTTCCCGGTCGACGATGGGGGTCGGCGAGGCGTGGCTGTTCTTGGCGTTCAGCAACTCGAGATTCTTGATGCGGAACACCTCGACGTCGACCGCCTGACGGCCGGTCGCCGCATCAAAGGACATCAGGCGCAGCGACGTGTCACGCCCCGCCTGAGTGGCGGTCGTCAACCAAATCCTCCCGGCGGCGACCACCGGCGACGACCATCCCCGGCCCTGAACCGGCACCTTCCACGCGACGTTCTGTGTCTCGCTCCATTCGGTCGGCAGTCCGTGTTCGTCAGAGTGCCCTTGTC
>JBPYFA010000407.1:0-4270 GCA_051986585.1 Vicinamibacterales bacterium
CCAGCGAAGTCGTTGCAACACGCGCGCCCGTTCAAGTGGTGACCTATAATTCTCCTAACTCATGCATCCATGGCACGATAGCTACATTGACGACTCGGTGATCGCGACCGCATTCCCCGTCGTGATCGAAATCCCAAAAGGCAGCACGAACAAGTACGAGCTCGACAAGGAGACCGGACTCCTGCGGCTCGACCGCGTGCTCTACAGTGCGGTCTACTATCCGGCTGACTACGGTTTCATCCCGCGGACGTACTGCGACGACGGCGATCCGCTCGACGTGCTGGTCCTCGGCCAGGAGCCGGTCTATCCGCTGACGATTGTCGAGGCGCGCGCCATTGGCGTGATGCGGATGCGCGACGAAAAGGGCATCGACGACAAGATCGTCGCGGTCAGCGTGCGCGATCCTTCCTACTGCGAGTACACCGACCAGGCACAGCTTCCCCCTCACCTGTTACGACAGGTGCAACGATTCTTCGCCGATTACAAGGTGCTCGAGCACAAGCAGGTGATGATCGAGGACATGCTCGGTCCGAATGACGCGCTCGGAATCATCAAAGACGCTCTGGAGCTGTACCGGAGACTTCGACGCGGCGAACTGCTCAAAGGCGGAAAGTTCTGAATGGCGGCCTGCCGCAACTGCGGCGCGGCGCTTCAGGGACGCTACTGCCATGCCTGCGGCCAGAAGGCCGGGTCGGCAGAGGTCACCCTAAATGATTTGATGCATGAGGGGGTGCACGAGTTCGTGCACCTCGACGGCAAGATTTTCCAGACAGTGAAGCTACTGCTTTTCAGACCGGGCGAGTTGACAGCGGAACTCCTGCGCGGACGGCGCGCGCGTTACATCCCGCCGCTTCGCCTCTACCTGGTTTGCAGTCTGCTCTTTTTCGCGCTCGCCGCGTGGTCGCACTCATCGTTCATCAACATTCAGCTCTCAAAAAACGACATCGCTGATTCGGCCGAACGTCAAGCTGCGCAACAGATGATTGTGGCCAAACTGGAGCACTTACGCGATGAAATGATGCACAACACACCGCGCGCCATGTTCGTGCTGATGCCCGTGTTCGGTCTGTTGTCGTGGGCGTGCTACCGGCGTTCGCAGCCCTACTACGTGCCGCACTTGTACTACGCCATTCATTTCCACGCCTTCGTATTTCTGATGCTCGCCAGCAAAGAAGGATTCTCTTTTGCTGGACGTGTCGGCGATGCGATCGGAGGGGTGTTCCCGCTCACGATTGTGCCTTATCACTACATGGCTTTGCGGCGTGTTTTTGGCGGCACGCGGTGGCAGGTCGCCTGGAAGGGAACACTGATCGCTCTGCTCTATTCCGCGATCATCCTGTCGCTCATGTTCGCGCTGCTGATGATCACGATGAAAGGCGCGGGACCGTCGGCGACGCCGAAGGCCTTACACCTTCCGTAGCTTCGTCACTCGCCCCACCTCGACCCATTCGACGACGAAGATATTTCCCGAGTGATCGAAGCAGGCGCCGTGCGGACAGATGAACTGACCGGGGATGAACGCGGTGCGCGGCTGCGTGCGTAACGGGTTGTTCCAGTTCGGCGCGTTCGAATCGCCAAGATGCTCGATGACGTTGTTCTGCTTGTCGATGAGCGTCACGCGCCCGTGGAGGTCGGGAATGACCACGTTCCCCTTCTGCTCATCGAAATGGCACGGCAGACGGAAGCCTTGAACAAAATCGATGTGCGCGCCGTCCAGCGCGAAGCGCTGCAGACGGTTGTTGCGCCGATCGGCAACGACGAGGATGGGAGTCGCCGCGCGCGTGTCGACCCAGATCCCGTGTGGCTCGTTGAGCTGTCCGGCCTCCGCTCCCTTGCCTCCGAACGTCCGGATGTACTCGGCTTTGCTGTTGTATTGATTGACGTAGTACGAGCCGTAGCCGTCGCCGACGTAGAGGTCGCCGTTCGGCGCAATCGCAACGTTGGTCGGGTTGTACCGCTTCGGCGTGCCGTCGGCTGACGGCTTGTAGGCGTCGATGTCGGGCGGACCCGCGATCTTCCAGACGATTTCTCCCTTGGTCGTCATCTTCACCAGCACCGCCTGCAGGGCGGGCTGCGGCGCCATCTTTGGGTTCGACGCGTTCACAGTGAGGTAGAGAAACTCGTCGCTGCCCTCCTTCCGGATGTGGAGCCCGTGCGCGACACCCCTGAAGTCGCTTCCCCACGACCGCACGAACTTGCCCTTTGAATCAAACACCACCATCGTGTCGGCACTGTCGCTGGTAGCGTGCACGGTGTGATGCACGTAGATATTGCCCTGCGAGTCCTCGACGACGCCGTGGGTGTTGCCCCACTTGATCCGCGGCGGCAGTTCCCCCCAGTCGTGGATGGCCTCGTAGGTATACGCGCCACTTCCGAGCACAGGTGCTTTGGTTCCCGATTTGTCCTGGACGCCGAGGAGGATGGGTGAAAGAACCGGCGCCGCCGCCGTAGTGGCGAGGAATTCACGTCTGGTGGTTTTCATGGGTCGAGGATACTCCCGATTATTCGTCGCGACGGTTCGAAACTTCGACTTTTCGCCGGAAGCCGTAGGAGCGGCCTCTCCTATGCAAACAAGTCCAGAATCGGATCCCCTTTGCCGTCCTTGGTGACATAGACCGGCCGCCGTTCGACAACGTACGCGGTATCCGGCTTAATCCCGAGCGCGTGATACATCGTCGCGTGCAGATCCTCCATCACGACGGGATTCTCAATCGTCGTGCACGGGCGTTCGTCGGCCGTCTTTCCGTAGACGAACCCTTTCTTGATGCCGCCGCCGAACATGAGAATCGATCCGGCCGCCGTGAAGTGGCGGTGCATCCCGTAATGACGAGGTTCGCTGATGACATCAGGAATGTTGATCGCCTGATCCTTTACTTCCTTGCCGACTTTGCCTTCGGTGAGCGCGTCGCGACCGAATTCGCTGGCCAGCACGACGAGCGTCCGCTCGAGAAGACCCCGCTCATCGAGGTCCCGGATCAACTGAGCGACTGGTGCATCGATCAGTTTCTTCATTGCCGTTGCCCGTTCGTGCCCGTTCTCGTGGCTATCCCAATAGACGAACGGAATGTATTCCGAGGTGACCTCGACGTATCGCGCCCCTGCTTCGATGAGCCGCCGCGCCAGCAGGCAGCCCTGACCGAATCGGCCGGTGTTGTACGCGTCGAAGCTTCGCTTCGGCTCGAGCGACAGATCGAAGGCTTTCGCGGAGGGAGATTTCAGCAGTCGATCGGCAGCATCGAGCGATTTGATCAGCGACTCGCGCTGAAAATCACCGCCGTACTGGTAAACGGGTTCCTGCCCGAGCAGGGTTTCGAACAGCTCGCGGCGGCTGCGGAAGCGCGCGTCGGTCAGTTCCTTGGGCGGCCGCACGGCCGACGCGGCGTCCTGCGGATCGACGATGAGGAAAGGCCCATGCTCGGATCCGAGAAAGCCCGCGGTATGAAACGCTTTCAGCGTGCCGATCTCTCCGGCGCCTTCAATCGTCTGACCGATCGCAACGAAGGCGGGCATGTCTGGATTCTTGGGTCCGAGCGTTCTCGAAATCACCGCTCCGAGGTGCGGCATCGCCATCGGCTGCGGCGGAATGTAGCCGGTGTGCCAGTGATACTGATGCCGCGAGTGCAGGATGAATCCGAGATCGGCGGCGTTGAAGGTGCGAATGACGGTGCCGCGATCGATGACGCTGGCGATCTGCTCCAGCCCCTGCGTGAACTTGATGTGGTCGACCGCGGTGTCGATCGCCGGAAATGTGCTGAGGACGTTTTCAACCCGCACGCCGGGTGCGAACGGCGTGTAGCGCTTCGGATCGAAGGTTTCCGTCTGCGCCATGCCGCCGGCCATCCACAACACGACGATGGCATCGGCCGTCGGCGGTTTTTGGGGAGCCTGGCGTACGAGCGTTGGCGCGCGTCCAACCAGCGCCGAGAGCGTCCCCGCGGCCGTGGCGCCCATGAAACCGCGCCGGCTTAACTTGCCATACACGAGGGCTTCTTCGGTTGTCATGGTCCTGCATCTCTTCTGACTTTGCGCTGGTCGGTACCCCAGCGCCCGCCACGATTTGCTCGCCGAGTCTGCGAACCAACGAACTAACGAACCAACGAACCAACGAACCAACGAACCAACGAACCAACGAACCAACGAACCAACGAACTAACGAACCATCGGCCGCGAGCTGGCAGCTGGCAGCTGGAAACTGGCAGCTGGCAGCTGGCAGCTGAGAGCCGACATCAACCACAATAGCGTCCATGCCTGGCGACAACCATGAAATTGC
>JBPYFA010000408.1:0-5878 GCA_051986585.1 Vicinamibacterales bacterium
CGATCAGAAGGAAACGCGATACATCGACTGCAAGGATATTCCGTTGCCGTACGGTTCAGCACTCGTGAACGATGTGTTGAACCGCACTGACACGGCGATGCCGCAGGAGCATTGTTTTCTGGCGACTGAGCTGATGCTCAAGGCGCAGAAGCAGGCGCAGCGCGTGAACCTGACGTAAGCGGTTTTCGAATTGAGGATTGAGCATGACTCGAAAGCGAGGCGGATCGAAGTCACGACGCGATTTCCTGGCGGCTGCCGGCAAAGGCCTGGTCGCGACATCCGTCGTGTCCGGCTTCCCGTCGATCGTGCCCTCGTCCGTGCTTGGCGCGGCGGCTCCATCGAACCGCATCAACGTCGGCGCGATTGGCAACGGTCGCATCTCGCGCGCCCACGATCTGCCCGGCATCTGGAAATACGACACGGCCCGGATCATGGCCGCCTGCGATCTCGACAACCATCGCGTGGAAGATGCGCGAACGCTCGTCAACGAGTACTACGCGAAGAAGACCGGCAAGAAATATGACGGTGTAACGACCTACGGCGATTATCGGGAGCTGCTCGCCAACAAGGATGTCGATGCCGTCGTGATCAGCACTCCTGATCACTGGCACGCGATCATCGCGATTCATGCGGTTCAAGCCGGCAAGGATGTCTATCTGCAGAAGCCGGCATCGTTGACGATCGCCGAGGGCCGCGCGCTCAGCGACGCGGTTCATCGTTCCGGACGAATCTTCCAGATCGGAAGTCAGCAGCGTTCCTCGCCACAATTTCGTTACGCCGCCGAGCTGGTGCGAAACGGGCGAATCGGGCAGCTGCAGACCGTCCAGATCGGCTTGCCCGGCGACCCCTCCGGCGAAGTCGAGCCGACGATGCCGGTGCCGAAGGGTTTCAACTACGACATGTGGCTCGGTTCAACGCCGGTGGTGCCGTATACCGAGAAGCGTGTTCACCCGCAGAGCGGATACGACCGTCCAGGGTGGCTCCGGTGCGAGCAGTTTGGCGCCGGAATGATCACCGGCTGGGGTGCTCATCATATCGACAGCGCGCATTGGGGCATGGACACCGAGTACACGGGCCCGATCGAGATTTCTGGAAGCGCCGAATTTCCCAAGAGCGGGTTGTGGGACGTTCACGGTCCATTCCGGACCGAAGCGATCTACGCCAACGACGTCCGGATGATCGTGAGCGGCGATTTTCCGAACGGCATCCGGTTCGAAGGTACCAATGGGTGGATCTTCGTCTCGCGCGGAGATGAGACGGTGACCGCAAGCGATCCGGTCGCGAAGCTCAACGACAGCAAGGCGCTCGACGCCAGCGATCCAAAGATCATCAAGTCAACGATCGGACCCGACGAAATCCATCTCTACGAGAGCCAGGATCATCATGGCAACTGGCTCGAGTGCATCCGCTCGCGCCGACAGACGATCGCTCCCGTGGAAGTGGCTCACCGCGCGTGCACGGCCTGCCTGCTGCACCACATGGCGATGAAACTCAAGCGCAAGCTGCATTGGGATCCGTCGCGAGAGCGTTTCAAGAATGACGACGAGGCGAACGGCCTGTTGTCGAGACCGATGCGGCCCCCTTATACCTTGCCCTGAGCCTTCCGGTGATAGGTGCCTCCGCCGAAGGGTCTTCCGCCTAAAGGCGGAAGCTACATGAAGTACGAATTTGGGTACCTGTGGCTTCCGCCTTCAGGCGGAAGACCTTTAGGCCCGAGATCGCCGATCTGAAACAATTCACCAAACGGGCGACGTATTTCCGTCGTCTTAAACACTTGATCTGCACACCTGGGAGACGTTCGGCGGGGAGACGAACAGTCATGCGCGGTTTTGCACATTCATTGGCGATTACGGTGTTGGCGATGGCGGTGCTGCGGCCAGTGTCGACGCCCGCTCAGGCGCCGCGCGATGCGGCGGCGGTACTTTCGGAAGCCAGGGAGGCGCTCGGAGGAGAAAAGCGACTGACCGGCGTCAAGAACTTCGTGGCTACCGGCCGCACGCGTCAGGTGCGCGGCGACAATCTCGTCCCGATTGAATTCGAGATTTCGGTCGAGCTGCCCGATAAGTACGTCCGCAAGGATGAGATTCCCGCGCAAGAAAGCGGGCCGACGTCTACCGGATTCAATGGGAACGATCTAATTCAGCTGCCGGTTCCGGCGGCGCCGGTGGCGCCACCGGGGATGGGTCGAGCGGCGGGACCACCGGGGCCACCATCGCAAGCGCAACTCGACGCCGTTCGGAACGCGCGTGTGGCCGGCGTCAAACAGGATTTCGTGCGGCTCACGCTCGGAATGTTTGCCGCTTCGTTCAGCTCTTATCCATTGACGTTTTCGTACGTTGGCCAAGCCGAGGCGCCGCAAGGAAAGGCAGAAGTCATCGAGGCGAAGGCTGCCCCGAACTTTTCAGTAAGGCTGTTCATCAACAGTCAGACCCACCTCCCAATCATGGTCAGCTGGCAGGCACCGGCGAGGCCGGCAGGCGGCCCCGGCCGGGCGGGTCCCGGAGAAGGACGTGGACCAGCACCCGCCGGCACTGCGGAAGGACGCGGCGCTCCGGCACCCACGTCACCGCCGGCGCCGACCGCGCCAGCACCACCAGCACCCGCGACCCCTGCCGGAGCGGGAGCTCCGTTGCCACAGGGTGCCTTACCGCCGACGGCGCCGGGCGCTCCCGGAGCGCCGCCGAACGCCGGCCGATCGGGTCCGCCGCCGGCGCCGGTGGAGTTCCGGATTTACTACGCCGATTATCGCGACGTCGACGGGATGCAGTGGCCGTTCCGATTGCGTCGGGCGACTGGCGCCGATACTACCGAGGAAACCACTTTCGACCGGTTCCGCGTCAACACGAAAATCGATCCGAAGAAGTTCGAGGTCCATAAATGAGTCGTTCGTTCCGCCGCCTGGCATTCGCTCGTATCGTGCTCGCATGCGCTGCGTTGGTGGTTTGTGCCGTCACCGCACACGCCGGTCAGGCGACGACGCCCCGCGCACGCGTCATCGTCACGGTTGTCGATCAGAGCGGTGCGGTCGTGCCGGACGCAACCGTCACACTGGTTGGGCTCGAGGACGCGACGAAGGCGTCGACCATCGCTCCGGTGAAGAGCTCGGACAAAGGGATCGCGACCGTCGAGAACGTGCTGCCTGGCCGTTATTCGATTCAGGCGGAGTTTCCGGGTTTCGAGCTCGGACTGCTGAAGGACATCAGGCTCCGCAGCGGCGACAACAAGCATGTCGTCGTGCTGCCGATCAAGAAGGTTGAAACCGAGGTGACCGTCGGGCGCGATGCGCAAGCGGTTGCCGCGGATCCACGCGCGCGATTCGGCACCGCGCTCACACGCGAGCAGATCGATGCGCTGTCGGACGACCCGGCCGAGATGCAACAGCAGCTCCAGGATATGGCTGGTCCGGGCGCGATCCTGCGCGTCGACAGTTTTGAAGGAGCGCAGCTGCCGCCGAAATCACAGATCAAATCGATTCACATCACCCGTGATGCGTTTGCCGCCGAGAATCACTTCGCCGGCGGACTCTTCATCGACATCATCACGCAGCCGGGTATCGGCGCGCTGCGCGGCGGCGGCAATATCCGGTTACGCGACGGCTCGATGAGCGCGAGAAGTCCGTTCGCCACGAGGAAGGGCCCCGAGAACACGCAGCAGTATTTCGGCAATATCGGCGGCTCGGTGTTGAAGAACAAGGCGTCCTTCTCGGTCGGCATTAATGGGTCGACCCAGTACGTCACGCCGAACGCGTTCACTTACATTCCCGGCTACGGTCCGTACTCGGAACCGTTGCCGATCCGGCAACCCAGCGACAACATCGGCTTCAACGGTTTATTCGACTATGCGCTGACGAAAGATCAAACACTCAGGGTGAGCGTGAATCACAGCACGAACACGCAGGACAATCTCGGCGTCGGCGGCAACGATTCGATCGAGCGCGCCTACTCGAATGAAGGCTCGTTCACGGCGGTCCGAATCCAGGAAGCCGGCCCTCTCGGCCGACGATTTTTCACCAACACGCGCCTGATGGTCGGACGCACGTCGAACGACAACCGCTCGGAGGTCGAATCCGTCACCTATCGCGTCACCGATGCGCGGACGACTGGTGGTGCGCAGGTACGAGGCGGCCGCCGCGGGACGACGTTCAATCTGCAATCCGATCTCGACTATGTGCGTGGCATTCAGTCGGTGCGAACCGGCATCAGTCTCGAGGGTGGTTCGTACTTTTCTGACGACGAATCCAACTATCTGGGCACCTACCTCTTCGCCAATCCGGCGTCATTCGAAGCGGGAACGCCGCTCAATTACACTCGGCGACTCGGGGACTCGGCAATCGAATACACCAACGTCCAGGCCGGCATTTACATTCAGGACGACATTCGCATCCGGAAGAACCTGACGCTCAGTCCGGGGCTCCGCTACGAGCTGCAGACGCACCTGAACGACTACAACAACTTCGGTCCGAGGTTCGGCGTGTCGTGGGCGCCGTTCAAGAGCGGGCACACGTCATTTCGCGGCAGCTTTGGCATGTTCTACGACTGGCTGAGCGCCAACACGTATGAACAGTCGCTGCGCGTCAACGGGTTCCGCCAGCGCGAGCTGAACATCGCCAACCCGTCCTTCCCGGATCCAGGCAACGTCGGCACGATCAGCACGACCAACCGCTATCTGCTCAGTCCGGACCTGCCGATGGCGCGGAACACGCGCGTCAGCGCCGGCGTCGATCAGACGTTCTCGCCGCGCGTACGAGTCGGGCTGAGCTACGCGCACACGACCGGACAAGATCTGATGCGCGGGGAAAACCTCAACTTCCCGATTAACGGCGTCAGGCCCGATCCGTTGTTCGTCAACATCATTCGCGTCGTTGCTGACGCCGCTTCTCGGCAGGACAACCTTGGCGTCTTTGCGACGATCTCGCTGACGCCGCCATCGGCCAATCCGTTCGGGCCATCGACTGGCCCGCGATGGAACTGGAAACGCACCTCATTGAACCTGAACTACTCGACCGGGCGGCTCGAAAACAACACGGACGGTCCTTACAGCCTTCCCGCCAGCGGCTCACCGGCGGGTGAATGGGGCCATGTCCCAGGCGAGGTCCGCAAACACCGCGTCAATGTCGGCATCAGCTCGCAAGCGCTGAAGAACCTGAACGCGAACATCAACCTGAACGCGTCGACCGGATTGCCTTACAACATTACGACCGGCTACGACGACAACGGCGATTTGGTCTTCAACGATCGCCCGGCGGGCGTCGGGCGCAATTCGCAGTGGACACCAGGGCAGTGGACGGTCAACGGGAACTTCAACTACACGATCGCGATCGGCAAGAAGGTGGTGCAGAACCCGGGGGGCATCACTGGCATCACGATGCGCAACGGCGAGATTTCGGTGATGACCGGCGGGGCCGCACCACCGCGTTACCGCCTCGGCATTTCCGCCAACATCATCAACCTGACCAATCACGCCAACTACATCGGCTATTCCGGGACGATGACGTCACCGTTCTTCCTCCAGCCACAGAGCTTCCAGAGCATGCGGAAGGTCGATATTTCGCTGAATTTCTCGTTTTGATTCGATGGTTCGATGGTTCGATAGTTCGATAGTTCGATGGTTCGATAGTTCGATGGTTCGATGGTTCGATGGTTCGATGGTTCGTTCTCGCAGCCACGAACTAACGAACTAACGAACCAACGAACTAACGAACCCACGAAACCCACGAACCCACGAACCCACGAACCAACGAACCAACGAACTAACGAACTAACGAACCATCGGCCGCGAGCTGGCAGCTGGCAGCTGGAAACTGGCAGCTGGCAGCTGGCAGCTGAGAGCCGACATCAACCACAATAGCGTCCATGCCTGGCGACAACCATGAAATTGC
>JBPYFA010000409.1:0-7855 GCA_051986585.1 Vicinamibacterales bacterium
AGCCTGCCATCGCTCAACCTCCGCCAGAACCTCGACTGGGCGGAACGCGAAACCGTCAGACGCGCCCTGAGCAGTTCGGGCGGCGTGAAGAAAGATGCGGCCGAGGTCATGGGCATCAGCCAGCGCGCGCTGAGCTATTACCTGGCAACGCATAGGGTTGAGTAAGAGTTTCCAGTCTCCAGTTTCCAGTTTCCAGTCTTCAGCTTCCAGTCTCCAGTTGCGACCAGGTTCAGAGGGCGTCAGCAGACTGAAAATCGGATTGGAGACTGCCTAGGGCGCAACTGGTGACTATAACTGGGAACTGGGAACTGGGAACTGGAAACTGGAAACTGGAAACTGGAAACTGGAAACTGGAAACTGGAAACTGGGAACTGGAAACTGGAAGCTGGCAGCTGGGAACTGGAAGCTGGCAGCTGGCAGCTGATTACGCCCCATGTAACAGCTTACGCGCGGGGTAACCCAGGATTCGGCTAAGTATTGATTTCTACGTGACTTCCGCGGAAATTTGCGGCATCGGCTTTGCGACGAGGTTCGACGAGATGACCTGTTTCCGACGGCTGTTCCTGGTGTTGGTGTGCGCAGCGTGGCCGGTTCTCGCCAGTGCACAGACTCCTCAATCACAAACCCTTGCGGCTCCACCCGATCAGCCGGCTGAGACCGACCCGGATGCGCGTGTCGATCCGCTGCAGCCTGATTTCAACCTCGCCGCGCTGCCGACCACGCTCAGAATGCCGGTGCACAAGCTGGCGTTTCGCGTGACGCACCGGTTCACCCGCCCGCTGGCGCAGGGAGACTTCGGCGATCTGCTGTCGGACTTCTTCGGATTCGATTCGGCGGCACAGATCGGCCTCGAACTGCGGTATGGCCTGGCGCGCGGAACCCAGATCGGTGTGCATCGGACGAGCGACCGCGATATCCAGATTTTCGGGCAGCACTCGTTCTGGACCGAGCGGGACAGTAAGCCGATTGGACTGGATGCGATCGCGACGTTTGAAGGAGCAAACAATCTGCAGGAGGATCACCGAAGCACGCTCGGAGCGCTGGTGTCCCGTAACGTTGCCCGGCACGCCGCGCTCTATGCCGAGCCGATGTTGGTGATCAACTCAAACCCGTTCGAGACGGGTGACAACAACACGCTGATGACGGGACTGGGCGCTCGCGTCCGGATCCGCCCTTCCGCGTACGTCGTTGCTGAATACACGCCCAGGCTCGCTGGGTTCAGGCCTGGCAAGAGTCAGATGAGTTTCGGATTCGAAGGACGTGCCGGCGGCCATTTGTTCCAGATCAATGTTTCGAACGGCTTCGGCACCACGCTCGGGCAGCTTGCCAACGGCACGATCAGCTACGACAACTGGTATATCGGGTTCAATATCGCGCGGAAGTTTTTCTAGATCGGTTCGAGAGGTGTCGAGTCTGTTTTCCGTTTTGGGTTTTCCGTTCTTCGGTTTTCGAGTCGCGGTTTCTAGTTTTGCTTCGCACGAATCAAGACCACAACCAATAACTGGAAACCAAAACCCAAAACTGACTGAAAACCGAGAACCTAAAACGGAAAACCAAAACCCCACTCGTCCCGCGATCAACGACTGATAGTTCCTGCGAGCTTGGAGGATAGTCCGTGACCCTCGGTAATCGTATTCTCGTCACTCAGGTAATCAGCGCGGCAGCGCTCGTCCTCATCTCGGCATGCGGCGGAAGCTCTCCGACGTCACCGTCAGGCGGCGGATCGTCGGTGGTCGTGCGGTCGACCGGATCGGTCGGCGCCGTCGGCGCGACGATCACGATCGGCGCGAACGGAGCCGTCAGCCCCTCCCAGGTCACGATCGCCGTCAATCAAAGCGTCACGTTCGTGAACAACAGTTCAACCAGCCACGATATGGAATCGGATCCGCATCCGCAGCACACCGCCTGCCCGTCGATCGCCAACGTCGGACTGCTTCAACCCGGCCAGTCGAAGACGACATTCGGCTTTGCCAACAGCGGCACGTGCGGATATCACGATCACAACAACGCGGAGACCGCGGGCCTGAAGGGAACGATCGTCGTTCAGTAGCCGGTCGGCCGCCTTGTCGGCATCGCATGTAACTTCCGGCTAAAGCCGGAAGCCACAAGTGATGGCTTGTAGCTTCCGCGCCGCCATCCGCGCGACCCTGCGGATTGCCTTCGGATTCACCTCTCGGGATAATCAGGGCGAGTGATCGTTCTCGTCCTGATTCTTCTGCTGTTGCTTTCGTCGTGCGGCGGTAGTTCCGCACCGACGACGCCGACGCCGCCATCGAATCCCTACACGTTCACGTTGACGTCGGCCGGCGTCTCACCGAAGCAGCTCACCGTGCCGCCCGGCACGCGCGTGCTGTTCGTGAATCAGGATTCACGCCGGCACGACGTGGAATCCGATCCGCATCCAGAGCATAGCGACTGTCCTGAGATCAACTTGGGTGTTCTGACAAGCGGCCAAAGCCGCGAGACACTGAACCTCGTGACCGCGAAGACGTGCGGGTTCCATGACCACGATAACCCTCCACCCGGTGGTAATCAGTGGACGGGAAGCATAGTTATCCGCTGACACGGTGACTAAAGGTACCGGTTCGTGACCTCAGGAATGTAATCGTTTCAGCGCAAAGAAACCCCTCCGCACACTCCTCAATCGCTCATATAATCCCGGTCTCTACCCGTCGCATTCAGACGCCGTCACGATTCCGGAGGAAGTTTGATGGCTCTCCGCCGACTGGCCGTCGCGCTGGTTGCTGCAACCGCGCTCGGCTCAGCGCTCATACGCGCACAGATTCCCGGACGCAATGTCAACATGGTGTCGGGCACGTCGCTGCCCGATGGCGATCCGTTCCTGCAGCGTCAAAACGAACCGTCGGTCGCGGCCTCGACGCGCAATCCGCTGCACCTGCTCGCGGGCGCCAACGATTATCGAACCGTCGATTTGCCCGGCATCGCCGGCAGCGAGGAAACCGGCGACGCATGGGTCGGCGTGTTCAAGTCAGTTGATGGTGGGCAGCGCTGGACGAGCACGCTGATTCCTGGATACCCGCAGGATCCGCAGCGCAACCTGTCGCCGCTGAAGACCTACGGCGCGGCCGCCGATCCGGTCGTTCGCGCCGGCACGAACGGATTCATCTACTACGGCGGTCTCGCGTTCAATCGCGGCACCAACGCCGCCAGCGCGGTGTTCGTCTCTCGTTTCATCGACGACAACAATCGCGAGAAGCGCGACCCGTTTTCATTCCTTGGCACGTCGATCGTTTCGTCCGATACCGGCGTGACCGGACGGTTCCTGGATAAGCCGTGGATCGCGGTCGACATCCCGCGCGACACCCGGACCTGTCCGGTCACCACGACCATCATCAAGCCCCCGACGTCGCCCGGTGGACAGCCGACGACGGTCACCGAGACGCACAACCTTCCGGCTGGCCCCGTCTACGTCGCGTATGCCGCGTTCACAGGCTCTGGTTCGACTCTGAAGTCGGACATCATGTTCTCGTCGTCGGTGAACTGCGGCGTCAGCTGGAGCACACCGGTGCGGCTGAGTGCCGCGGACGGATCGATCAATCAGGGCGCCACGATCGCGATCGAGCCAAACACCGGTGCCGTCACCGTCGCCTGGAGACGTTTCACTCGTGCCGGTTCGACCCAGACCGACGCCATCATGGTGGCGCAGTCGCTCACCCTCGGGCGTTTGTTCGGAGGTGCCCTGGCGATCCGCAAGCTGCCCAGAGTCTCGTCGCTGATCCGACTGATTGATTCGATTCTCGAGCACCGCCGCCAGTCCGGCGGCGTCGCGATCGAGGAGTTGACCGAATTCGATCAGCAGACCGACGCCGATGCGCTGCAGTTCCGGACCAACACCTATCCGACCATGACGTGGGACGACAAAGGGCGCCTTTACGTCGCGTGGTCCGAACGTGGGTTCTCCACCGCACCCGGCCGGAGCGATCCTGTGTATGGCGACGCGAAAGTCGTGATGGCGTCGGCGCTGCTCGGCCTGGCGTGGAGCGCACCGAAAGCCGTTTCCGAAACCAGCACGCTCGGACACCAGATCATGCCCAGCGTCGCGTTCGCCAACGGCAAGATCCTGCTCGTGTACTACGACCTGCGCGAGGACGTGTCGCAGGTCTACAGCCAGTTCATCGACGACAAGGGCGCCGCGGTCTCGAGCGGCAAGCGGCACACGCTCGATATTCGTGCGTCGCTTGGCACGCCGGGAACGTTGACGCCGACGTTTGCGCCGTCGGTTCGCGTGTCCGACTACTTCATCGGTCACCGGCCGGTTCCCAATCCCGCAAACTTCGTCCCGTGCCCGGGCAATACCGGCAACGACTGCGAGCAGCTGCAATTCAATCCGCCGAACCTGCCGATGTTCAAGCAGGGCACCGTCCCCTTCTTCGGCGATTACATCGATATTTCGCCGGCGCCCGCGTTCGTACCGGCCGGTCGAGGTGGATGGGCCTACAACACGGCGAAGAGCTCGGTGCCGGTATTCCACGCCGTGTGGACCGACAACCGCGACGTACGCAAGCCTGCCGACAACAACTGGACGCACTACACACCGCCGAATCTCGACGGCACGACCTCGCACGTGAGCCCGATCGACGGCAGCACGGTGGCGTGCGATCCTGCGGCCGACAACGTCGGCTCGCGTAATCAAAACATCTACACCGCTCGCATCACCGGCGGTCTGCTGGTAGGATCTCCGGGCAATACCAAGCCGCTCAGCCAGACGCTGCAGCGCGGGTTCGCGGTCTTCGCGCAGAACCTGACCGACGTGACCAAGACGTTCCGGATGCAGGTCGTCAATCAACCAACTGGCGGCTATGCGTCGTTTCAGCAGATCTTCACCCAGCCGGTTACGTTCCTCGATGTGATCGTGCCGCGCCGCTCCACCGCCGCACGGACGCTCTACGTCACCTCTTCCGATGCACACGCGCGGGTGACGGTCAACGTGTTCGAGATCAATCAGGCTGGCAACGGCACGCCGGCGCCGAACGGGTTGACCGGCACAATCATCCTCAATGCCGACATCGAGAACGCCGATATCGAGAACGCCGACATCGAAAACGCCGACATCGAGAATGCCGACATCGAGAACACCGAGGTGACGAGCGCCGATATCGAGAATCCGTCGTTCCGTTCGGCCGACATCGAAAATGCCGACATCGAGAACGCCGATATCGAGAACGCCGACATCGAAAATGCCGACATCGAGAACGCAGACATCGAGAACGCGGATATCGAGAACGCCGACATCGAGAACACGCCGTTCGCTGATGTGCCGACGACCGATGTGACCTGGTCGGTCACCAACACCGGCAACACGACGTCGTCTTTCAACGTGAATCTCTTCCTCAGTCAGGCCGCACCGGCGGGCAGCGTCAACACTCAGCTGATCCTGCACAAGGCCTATCTGACGCCGGCCGCGGCCAGCTGCGATCTCAAGGTGCGTTCGAACACGGTGCTGGTCGCCAACATCACGAACCCGAATTTCGTGACCCCGACCGGAACGATACCGGATCCCAACAGCCCGGCCTCGAACAACGCCACGTTGCTGCTCGGACCGAATGAGAAGGGCTACATCACGTTGCGGATCCGCGACACGGATCCGACCGACAACGTGATCATCATCAACGACAAGGGGCAGCCGATCAGCCTCGACTCGCACTTCGTCCCGGGGACGACGCTCTCGCCAATCGTCGCAGCGCAGGAAATCGGCACCGAAGATCTTGCCAACGGGGTGACCAAGCCGCCAATCACGACCACCGACGGCTCGACGATGTTCTTCGTGAACCAGCCGACGACCGCGGTCGCCGGTGTGGTGATGAGCCCCGTGCGCGTGCAAGTGCGCGACCAGTCTGGTGCGGTGGTGCCGGGCGTCGATGTCACCGTCACGCTCGGAACCAATCCGACCGGCGCCGTGCTCGGCGGAGTCCTCACCGTGCCGACCGATGCCACCGGCGTGGCGTCGTTCGACACCTTGCAGATTGACACGCCAGGCGACGGTTATCGCCTGCGAGTGACGGCTTCGCGCAACGGCGGGTCGCTCGGCATCAGTCCGGCCGATTCGGCTCCCTTCAGCGTCAAGCTCGTGGTTCTCAACGGCCAGGATGCGGGACCGGGATCGCTGCGCAACGCCATTGCGCTCGCCAACGCGAGTCCCAACCGCAGCGGGCCCGACGTCATCACGTTCGCCATGCCGGGAACCGGAATCCATACCATCAACTTGGCGGGACTCCTGCCCGGCCTGGACGATCCCGTCATCATTGATGGAACGGCCGGCGGAGCGTGCACCGGCGCGCCACCGACGGTACAGATCGACGGACACAACGCCGGCCTGACTCACGGGTTCACCATCAACTCACCCGGCACGGTCATTCGTGGTCTGTCGATCACCGGATTTGCTCCCGGCTTTGCCGGCATCTTCATTGGCGGCGGTTCCGGCAGCACGGTCGAATGCAACTACATCGGTCTCACCCCGGCCGGTACGGTGGCCGGCAATGGCGATGGCGTGCGGATCTCCGGCTCCGCCAACAACATCATCGGTGGCAACACGGCCGTCACACGTAACGTGATTGCCGGCAACGCGGGCAATGGAGTCAGCATCAACGGGCCAACCCCAGACTCCCAGGCTGGATTCATCCTGCAGACAGTCGTTCGTGGCAACTTCATCGGTGTCGATCCCGGCGGCACCGCCGTTCTCGGCAATGCAGGCAACGGCGTCCAGATCGTGAATTCGCAGATCAACACGATCGCAGGCAACGTGATTTCGGGCAATGCGGGCGAGGGCGTGCGTGTCGACGGGTTCCGGTCCACTGGAAACCTGATCCAGGGGAACTACATCGGCGCCAGCGCATCGGGGACGGGCGATCTCGGAAACGACGCCAGCGGCGTATACCTGAGACGGGCTGGCCAGAACTCGGTGATTGGCAACCTCGTGTCGGGCAACAACGGCTTCGCAGGTATCGCGATCTGTGGCACGCCGACGTTCTGCGGTGGCGGTGCGGACACCGGCCTCTCGGCCGACGCCTCTGGCAACATCATCAAGGGCAACATCATCGGCTTGAACGCGAGCGGGACGGGGGCATTGGGCAACGCCGGGTATGGAGTGAGCCTCGATGGCGCTCCAAACACGGTGATCGGTGGCGCGTCCGCCGGCGAACCGAACGTCATCTCCGCCAACGGCCCGGCAGGGATCGTCATCTTCGGTACCGGCGCCGACGGAAACCTCGTCCGGGGCAACTACATCGGCACCGATGTGAGCGGCACCGCTGCGTTTGGCAACGGCGGGCCTGGCGTGACCATTCCGCAAGGATCGGACAACATCGTCAGCGCCAACGACGCCGACTCGACCGGTCCCAACGTCATCATGTTCAATCACGGGTTCGGGATTCACGTCGGGGATGCCAGCACGCGCAACAAGCTGCGCATCAACCGCATCGATCAGAACGATGATCTCGGGATCAATCTCGGCCCTGCGGGCATTACGGCAAACGATCCGGGCGACGGCGACGGCGGTTCGAACGATCGGCAGAACTTCCCCGTACTGGCCAGCGCTCAGATCAGCAATGGCACCGTCACCGTTCAGGGCACGCTGAACAGCACGGCATTCCAACGCTTCACCGTCGACCTCTATGCGAGCCCGGCGTGCGATCCCAGCGGCAACGGTGAGGGACGCCAGTGGTTCGGCGCATTTATCGCCGATACCGATGCCAATGGAAACGTCTCGTTCAGCCGCGGATTCTTCGGCGGCGTCACAGCCGGGCAGGCGGTGACCGCACTGGCAACGTCCGGCGACTTCATCACCACCAGTGGCGGAACTGGCAACACGTCGGAGTTTTCCACCTGCGTGACCGCC
>JBPYFA010000410.1:0-7527 GCA_051986585.1 Vicinamibacterales bacterium
GGCGGTCAATAACTCAGTTTTCAGCGGCAGCGGAGACGCACTCTTTCGAAGAAGACCGGACGCACACATGAAAAAACTACTCACGATCATCATTCTGCTTGCCGTTGTCGGCAGCGCCGGCGGCTGGTACTACATGCGCAAGAGTACGAAGGAGCCGGACGTTCGGACGGCCCAGATTACTCGCGGAGATGTGGTGCAAGTCGTGCAGGCGACAGGCACGCTCGAAGCGGTGACGACCGTGCAGGTCGGCACGCAGGTCGGCGGCATCATCCAGGACCTGTATGCCGACTTCAACGACTTCGTCAAGAAGGGACAAGTCATTGCGCGCATCGATCCGACGGTCCTCGACACGCAGATCGAACAGCAGCGCGCCAATGTCACCCGGTCGGAAGCAGATCTCGATCGATTGAAGGTTGCTCGCGACGACGCCAAGGTGAAGCTCGATCGTGCCAAGGCGTTGTCGGATAAGAACCTGCTGCCGCGGACCGATTACGACACCGCGTTGACCAACCTCCAGTCCGCCGACGCGCAGATCAAGTCGGCGGAGGCGGCGTTGGTGCAGGCTCGATCGCAGCTGAACACCGCAGAAGTCAACCGAGCGCACACCGTCATCACCGCGCCGATCGATGGCATCGTCATCCAACGTGCCGTCGAACTGGGGCAGACGGTGAACGCCGGCATGAACGCACCGTTGCTGTATATCCTCGCGGCTGACCTCACGAAGATGCAGGTCAACGCCAACATCGACGAAGCGGACGTGGGCAGCATGCGTACAGGTCAGCACGTGTCGTTCCGGGTCGACGCGTTTCCGAACGAGACGTTCTCTGGCACCGTGCAGCAGGTGCGGCTGCAGCCGACGACGGTGCAGAACGTCGTGACCTATCAGACGGTCATCAACGTCCCGAACGAACAGTTCAAGCTGAAGCCGGGCATGACGGCGAACGTCACGATTGAAATCGCGCGCAAATCGAACGTCCTTCGCATACCGGCAGCCGCAACGCGTTTCCGCCCGACCCCGGACATCTTCGCGGCACTTCATCAGGAGGTTCCCGCCGATTTTGGACGCGGTGGTTTCGGCGGCGGACGCAATGCTCGGGGCGGCGGAGGCGGGTTCGGCGGCCAGGGTGGCGCGAATCAGGGTGGGCCGGGCCAGGGCGGACAGCCGCCATCTGGCGCTGCACCGACCACCGGCGGCGCCCCTGCGGCGGCAGCGGCGGGAGCGCAAGGGTCGCGCCCCACGCAGCAAACGAATGTCGCGCCGAACGGTCAGAACGGACAAGGACGTCAGCGGCAGGGATCGGCGGCGGAGAATCGTGGCGGTGGCGATACACCGAACGGCGGCGCGCCATCGAATGCGTCAGGTGCGAACAATCAGGCCGCGAACAGCGGTGGACGCGGCGGCGGTGGCTTCAATGGCGGGGGTGGGAGAGGCGGCTTCGATCCGAACATGACGCCAGAAGAGCGCCGCAAGCGGATGGAGGAACGGATGGCTGCCATGACGCCTGAGGAGCGCGCAGCGTTCCAGGAGCGCATGGCGCAGCGCGCGGCGCAAGGTGGCGGACGCGGCGGATTCGGCAATGGCCAGAACCAGACTGGTGGCGGCGGAGTCAACGGCGCGCAGCCGAACGGCCAGGGCAATGCCATGCGCAAGGGTCGGAACCAGAACGCTGCCAGCCAGAGCGCCGCGAATCAGAACCCGGCGGGCCGCGGCCCCGCGGGAACAAGCCGGATGGGCAGCGCCCCGGCAGTGAGCACGAACGCGACGACGATCGATTCGCTGTTCGGACCGCTGCCGTCGATCGAGACCCGCGGACAGGCATGGCTGTTTGAGAACAAGCAGCTGAAGCAGGTTCGTCTGCGGTTGGGTGTTTCCGATGGCCAGAATATCGAAGTGATCGACGGACCACCGGAAGTGAAGGAAGGCGCCGACGTCGTCACCAACGTGATCATTGAACAGCCGTCGACGACGCCGGGTGCGAACAATGCCAACAATCCGCTCCTCGGTCCGCAGCGCGGACGTGGTCCGGGCGGCCCAGGCGGTCCTGGTGGCGGCGGCCGAGGCGGACGCTAATCAATTGGTGAATTGGCGGATCGGTGAGTTGGTGAATTTGCCTGGCGCGGCTACCGCCGCGCTCCTAACAGCACGCGCGGTAGCGGGTGCGAAGCGCAATTCACCAATTCGCCAATTCAACAATTCACTAATCACGAATTCATCGATTGTGAAGAGTACTGAATGCCTGTCATCTCCATCCGTGACCTAGTCAAGACCTACCACGTCGGTGAAGTGACCGTCCGCGCCTTGCGCGGCGCAAATCTCGACGTCGAGGCCGGAGAGTTCGTCGCCGTCACCGGGCCGTCGGGTTCCGGAAAATCGACGCTGATGCACATTCTCGGCTGCCTCGATCGTCCGACGAGCGGTAGCTACATCCTGGATGGCAAGGACGTGTCGCGGATGTCGAAGGACGACCTCGCGCTCATCAGGAATCGCAAAATTGGATTCGTGTTCCAGGGCTTCAACCTGCTCTCGCGAACGACTGCGCTCGACAATGTGGAGCTGCCGCTCCTCTATAACGGCGCGGAGAAGATGAAGGCTGCCGAACGGCACAAGCGCGCGATGGAATGTCTCACGGCCGTAGGGCTCGGGGAACGGTTCCACCACTTTCCCAATCAGTTATCCGGTGGCCAGCAGCAGCGCGTTGCGATCGCTCGAGCGCTGGTGACGCGTCCGACGATTCTGCTGGCTGACGAGCCCACGGGCAACCTCGACACTCGTACGTCGATCGAGGTCATGGACATCTTCCAGAAGCTCAACGTGGAACGCGGCATCACCGTGTTGCTGATTACGCACGAAATGGACATCGCCGAATACGGCACGCGGCTGGTCCGCTTCCGCGACGGCAGAATCCAGGTCGATCAGAAGATCGCGAATCGCCGCGATGCGGCGAAGGAGCTGGCGGCTTTGCCGCCACCCGAGCCGGACGTCCCCGTCCCGGCGGACGAGGCTCCGGTCGAGCACATTGGCGGCGTGGTGTAGGGAGAACACATGTCGATAATCATGACGTTGCTGGTCGCGCTGAAGGCGCTCAACCGCAACAAGATGCGTACGATGCTGACGATGCTCGGAATGATCATCGGCGTCGGCGCCGTGATCACGATGGTGGCGATCGGCAAGGGCGCGCAGTCGACGATCGAGGAGCAGGTAAAAGCCGCGGGCACGAACCTGATCACGATCAATGCCGGCAACTTCACCCAGGGCGGCGTCCGCGGTGGCAGCGGCATGTCCACCACGCTTACGCCAGACGACGCGCAGGCACTTCGCGCGCTGCCGGGTGTGCAGTATCTCGCCGCCGGCGTCAACTCGCGCGCGCAGGTGATCGCCGGAAACCAGAACTGGTCGACTCAGATTCAGGGAACCGACATCGAGCTGCCGCTGATCCGCAACTGGCCGCAGAAATACGGCAGCTTCTTCACTGCACAGGATGTCGCGACCGCGCAGAAAGTCTGCGTCCTCGGGCAGACCGTTTCCGACAACCTGTTCGGGCCCGATGTCGATCCGACCGGCCAGATCATCCGGATCAAGAACCAGCCGTTCAAGGTGCTCGGAGTGATGGCACCAAAAGGTTCGACCGGCTTCGGGCAGGATCAGGACGACGCCGTGTATGCGCCGTACACGACGGTGCAGAAGAAGCTCCAGGGTATTCAGCACATCAACAACATCCAGGTTTCGGCTGAAACCCCCGACACCGCGCCGGTCTCGGCGGAGATCACCGATACGCTTCGGACCCGCCACAAGTTGATGGGCAGCGATCCTGACGACTTCATGGTGCGCACACAGGAAGAAATGGCGAGTGTCCGCACCGAAACCACCAAGACGATGACGACGTTGCTGGCGGCCATTGCCGGTGTGTCGCTGCTCGTCGGCGGCATCGGCATCATGAACATCATGCTCGTCTCGGTGACCGAGCGCACGCGCGAGATTGGGTTGCGCATGGCAATCGGTGCACGCGGCAAGGACGTGCTGATGCAGTTCCTCGTCGAAGCCGTTGTGCTCAGTCTGTTCGGCGGCCTGCTCGGGATCGGAATGGGCTACGGACTCTCAGCCGCGGCGGAGAATTTCCTCAAGTGGCCGACATCGATTCCGCCGAACGCGATTGCGATGGCATTTGGCTTTGCAGCGGGTACTGGAGTATTTTTCGGGTTTTACCCAGCCAAAAAAGCGGCTGGGCTTGACCCCATCGAAGCGCTTCGGTTCGAATGACGGTTGCGGCGCTCGCGCCGAGGTCAACGGAGTCCTCACTGGGACATGTCATGGGTATCGAGTCAGCGGTTGATTCGTGAATCTCTCATTCAAAGGAGCAGGGGCATGAAGCGGGCAAGGATCGGAATGTTTGCGATCGCCACACTGGCGGTGGCAACGATGGCCTTCGCGCAGGCGAAGCCGGACTTCTCGGGTACGTGGACGCCGGATCAGCCGGCGGCGGCTCCCGGCGGCGGCGCTCCGGGCGGCGCTCCCGGCGGCGGTGGTGGCGGCGGCGGACGCGGCATGGGCGGACCAATGACCGTCAAGCAGTCGGCGACGGAGCTGACAATCGAGCGACAGGGCCGTAACGGCTCAATGACGCAGACCTACAAGCTCGACGGCACGCCGAGCAAGATCCAGATGGGTCAGGCGGAAGCCGAAGCTACCGCGAAGTGGGACGGCAACAAGCTCGTCATCACCACCAAGACTGAGCAGGGTGAAAGCACTCAGACGTGGTCGCTGGCCAACGGTGTGTTGACGATCGACCGGACCGGCGGACGCGGTCCGTCCACGATGACGTACAAGAAGAGTACGTAGGGTCGAAAGGCCGGACAACGTTCGTTGTCCGGCCTTTAGTTTTTGGTTTTCGGTTTTTGGTTTTCAGTTTTTGGTTGTTGCTTCCCTTTTCTGACTGCTTCGGACCCCTCCCCAGACTCCCCTCTCGCTCGGCGCTTTTCCTTTTCCCTTTCAGTCAGCTCCGCCACCGACAGTCCAGTGACGGGATCGACGAGGTCTGACGCGATTTCAGCGAGCGGTTCTAGGACGAACAATCGTTCCCGAAAACGTGGATGCGGGACATGGAGGTCTGCGGCCTGCTCCACGACATTGCCGAGGAGTATGAGGTCGAGATCGAGGGTGCGCGGAGCATTCGGGTAAGGGCGCTCGCGGCCATATGCGCGTTCGATGGCGAGAAGATGACCAAGCAGCTCACGTGCGGTGAGCGTCGTCTCGCCGACGACGACCGCGTTCAGATAGGGAGGCTGCTGCTCGAGTCCCTCGCCGACCGGATCGGTTTCGATAACACTGGAGAGCGTGAGATTCGTTAACAGCTGCTGGAGGCGAGCGACGGCGAATTCGAGGGCAGCTTTACGGTTGCCGAGATTTGACCCGAGCGCAATGGCGACTCGCTGTAGCAATCAACAATCAATCAACAATCAACAATCAATCAACAATCGACAATCAGCAATCCATTCAGCATTCAGCACTCGACAATCAGCAATTTCACCGTCTCTCTATCCACCTGACAGGTAAGACTCCCCCGCCCGTCCCGGCGCCATCAGCGCGGCGGCCGAGCAGATCCGAACGGCCCGCAATCGCCTGGTCGAAGAACCGTTTGTGCTCGAGCGTCTCTCCGAGGATCACGCGCAGCATGCTGCGATGCCGGGCGTTGGGCATCGCCTCGACGCGCGGACGCCAGGTGTCGACGAATTTCTGGGCGTCGTCGCTGTCCTCGTTAATCAGCCGCGCCTGCACGTCGTTGCTCTTCCCCGAGCCCTGAATCACCGGTTCGGTGACATCTTCGAGCGTCCCGCCCATATCGGTGATGGCATCGCGCAACCAGTTCAGCTGCACGTCCTCGCGCGCGATGATGTATTGATAGGTGTTGTTGAAATCGTAGTCGGGTACGTGCTTCGCCACGGCCACATGCCGCTGCCGCATCGTCAGCTTGTCCCGGTAGAAGTCGCGCAACAGCGCCAGCAGTTCGGTGGATTTCACGAGCTCTGTTTTTCCTTGCAGGTGATGCAGACGCGCGTCCAGGGAATGGCATTGAGCCGCGCAGGGGCGATTTCTTCGCCGCAGTCGCGGCAGATTCCGTACGTGCCCTTCTCCATTCGATAGAGCGCCTCTTCGATCGCCTGTAGGATCTTGGCGTCGGTCTGCTTGAGCTTCAACTGAATGTGTACTTCGTTGTTTCCGCTGGCCTGATCGGCCAGATCGCCTTGCCGCGAGTTCACCTCAATCGTCGCTGGCAGCGGTTTGACGCCGCCGCCCGCCGAGAGAATCTCGCCGCGCTTGCGCAACAGCGCGTCCTTGTACGGAGCGTAATCCATGCGGGCTTTGTCTCCCCGGCGGCCGCCCACCGGAGCCGTCCGGCGGCCACCGGCAAAACCTCATCTTACCAACCGGCGGCCGGTCGAGGCAACGGAGGCTTAGGAGGAAGCGGAGTTCAAAGCGAAGGAACGAACGGAACGAAGACGAACGGAGAAAAAGCGGCTCCGGGCCATCCGATCAGGGCTCCGGAATAACTTCTGATCGGATGACCCGGAGCCGCTTTTTCTCCGTTCGCCTCCGTTTACTTCGTTCCTTCGTTGTGAACTTCGGGTCCTCCGCCTCCTCCGTTAACTCCCGCCGATGATTTCGCCGATCTTTCCCAGCGCCCCGCCGAAGTCGCGTTTCACGTCCTCGCGATCGCTGCGGTAGGCGTCATGGATGCGATCCGCGAGACGGGAAAACGGCAGCGTCTGGAGCCAGACCCGGCCTGGCCCCTTCAGAGACGCGAAGAACAACCCCTCGCCGCCAAACAAACTGGTCTTGATTCCGCCGACGCGTTCGATGTCGTAGTCGACGGTGCCGTCGAGCGCGACCAGGCATCCGGTATCAACCCTGAGCCGCTCGCCAGCCGCCAGCTGCATCGGGACAATCGTGCCGCCGCTATGAATGAACAATCGGCCGCTCCCCTCGAATTTCTGGAGGATGAAACCTTCGCCGCCGAAGAACCCTGCGCCGATCTTCCGGGTGAAGGCGATGCTGAGATCGAAATCTCCGATGGCACACAGAAACGAGTCCTTCTGGCAGAGCAGCTCTTGTCCGGTCAGATCGAGGGGGATGATCTTTCCGGGATACGGCCCGGCAAAGGCGACTTTTCCGGCCTGGCCGACCGCTCTGAAGTGGGTGATGAAGAAACTTTCGCCGGCGAGCAGCTTGCGCTTCAAGCCGCCGAGAAAGCCTCCTTCCATCCGCGCGTCCATCTCGATGGCGTCGGTCATGAACATCATCGCGCCCGCTTCGGCGCGAACTTCATCGCCCGCCGCCAGGGTCAGAATGACGGCCTGCATGTCGTCGCCGATGATCTCGTGAGTCACCATTCACGCCTCCATTGAAGTGGCAGCTGACGCGGAGCTGAAACGCCGCGCTACGGTGTCTGAGCGATCCATTACGGGCTGTGACACCCGTAGCGCGCCATTTTGTGGCGCGTCCGAGTGTCTCTACTCCGCTCTGAGCGTCGA
>JBPYFA010000411.1:0-26288 GCA_051986585.1 Vicinamibacterales bacterium
GTCAACTCAAGCCGCGACTTCACAGTCGACCAGCAAGTCACCCGGCGGTGTCGGCATCGTCACTTACATCGTGGTCGTTGATGTCGACAACCCCGACGGTGCGTACGTTCCCGGCCAAACCGCGCTCATGACGTTCGTCGGAGACCAACGCGATCGAGCGGTTCGCATCCCCAACAACGCACTTACGTTCCGGCCGGCGCCGGATCTTCTGAAATCTCTCGGGCAACAGGAACCGGCGGTCACCCAGCAGAACCCGAAGGATCCCCGACCCGGCCGACTGGCGCGCGTGTGGACCTTCAAGGACGGACGGTTCGAGGCGCTGACGGTGCGGGTCGGCATGGCCAACGACAGCTGGACGGAACTGCTCGATGGCCCGGTTCGACCGGGTGATCAGCTGGTGACACAGGCGGCAGCGGAGTGACCGCAATAAATCGGCCTGCGATAAAGTAGCCATGCGCGATGATTGAGAAGTGACCCCGCGCGTTCGCCTCTTACTGCTGGTCGTCGGCCTGGGCCTGTTCGTCATTCTGGTCCGGCAGGTTGGTGTAGGCGTCGTGCTGAGCCTGCTGGTCCGCGTCGGTTGGCGATTCCTCATCATCTCTGGAATCTACGGCGCGTACGTTGGCATTCGTGCCGCCGCCCTGTGGCGAGTCATGCTCGAGCGCCCTCTCCCTTACATGGACGTGCTCCGCATCCGGCTGTCGACCGAAGCGATCGAGATGCTCACCTTCACAGGACCGTTTCTGGCCGAACCAGCCAAGGGCTGGCTGCTTACCCGTCGCGGTACGCCGACGAGTGCCGCGTTCGGCGCGGTCATTACCGAGTATCTGGTGTACTCCGTCGTGTCGTCGTGTCTCGCTGTCGTGGCGCTGGTCCTGCTGTTGACGCGACACGCGCTGCCCGTCGCGCTCAGGCCTGCAGCGGTCCTGATTCTCGTTCTTACCGTCGCCTTCATCGCCGCCTTCCTCTTCGCGTCGTCCACGGGGATCGGGCTCATCGTGCCGATCCTGCGTGGAGGACGCGCCGTGGTCGGCGAGAGAGCGGGCCGCATTGCCGATCAATTCCAGCGGATTGAAACCGTAATCATCGAGTTTCTGCACGGTCACGTTCGGAGGCTGGCGGAGGTGTTCGCCATTGAAACCGCAGCGCACGCGGTGCTCGTCGTCGAAGTGTGGGCGGTGATCGTGGTGTTAGGATTCTCCCTCTCGTGGATGCAGGCGCTCGTGATCGAAGGCGGCGTGAAGTTTGTGGGCATTGTCTTCGCGTTCATCCCGGGGCAACTCGGCGCCTCGGAAGGAACCTACGAGGTACTCACGAAAGCGGTCGGCCTGCCGACAGCTGTGGGACTGACGGTGGCCCTCGTGCGACGGCTTCGAGGTGTGCTCGTGGCGATCGTCGGCCTCATCGGGATGGCAGTCTCGCGCGACTGATGTCACTTCTGGGACGCGCCCTTTTGGCGACATTCAGTGTAAGGTTCGAACGTTCTTAACGCGACGTGAATCCCTCATGAAGACACGAAAGATCATCGTCTACATTGCGACCAGCGCCGACGGCTACATCGCGAGACCGGATGGCGACGTCGAGTGGCTCAGTCGACGGCCCGACAAGTTCGATTACGGGATGAAGGCGTTCTATCCGACAATCGACACCATTTTGTGGGGGCGAAAGACGTACGACTGGCTGCTGAACTACTACAAGAAGCGGCGCACAACCAAAGGGATGTTTGATACTAAGGTGGCGAACTATGTCTTCTCGCGGAAGCCACCGAAGCACGCGCCGGAAGGCGTGCAGTTCGTAACCGGACGGGTGAAGGCATTTGCGCAGCGACTGCGCGCTTCTCCCGGCAAACAGATCTGGATGATGGGCGGCGCAGGACTGATCGCCTCGTTTCTCGACGCCGGCGAGATCGACGAGTTCGACATCCACGTGATGCCGGTGTTCATCGGCGCCGGCATTCCCCTGGTCGCGCCGCGTCACCGCGATGTACCGCTGCGCTTGCGATTGTGCCGCAAATTTCCGGACGGAGTCGTCCGACTCCGCTACGAGGTCGAACATCCGCCGCCAGCGACTCGCGGCCGTTCGCGTGCAAGAACTGCCTGATAGCCGTATGAGTTCCAGCGCGGGCGGCAATCAAATGATGAGAATTCGCCCGGCCTGACTTCCTGCACCCTTCAGGCGAGTGCGGCGCGCGCGTATTGCACGCACTTGGCGATCTCGGCGTCCCACGTGGAGCCGGCCGGAACGTTGTATTCAAACTCGATCCCCGCCGGAATTGCCCAGTGATTCTTCTTCAACGTCTGCAGCACTTCGCGGAGCGGCGTGTCTCCCTGCCCCCAGGGCATGTTTTCGGATCCGTCGTGGCAAAGCTTTTTTCGATCCTTGAGGTGCATGCTGAAGATGCGCGCGTGGTGTTTCTCGATGAATGGCACCGGATCGCCGCCAATGCCGGCGACGTAGTGGCCGACGTCGAGCTGAATCCCGTTCCGCGGCGATTGCGCCATCGCCGCATCCCACGCCGTCATCGACGCCATCGTGTGCAGGTGATAGCCGACGTTCATCCCATGCGCTGCAGCTGCGTCACCGATTCGTTTGGAGACCGCGAGGTCAGACGGCAATTCCATCGTGATTTGTGATGCTCCAAGTGCTTTGGCTGCCTTGAACACGTAATCGTACTCGGCGTCAGGCTGTGACAAATTGAGCGTATACCTGAACGCATAGATCGACACGCCTGCGTCGTCGAACTTCTTCCGCACCTCTGCGAACTTGGATATCGGAGTCGAAGTTCGCCATTTGAGCATGGCCTCTGCCTGAGCGGCGGCCGCCGCCTGTTGTTCTGGAGTCTGCTGCCCGGCGCGACCGCCACCGCCTCGAGCTCCTCCAGCTGGCGGCTGCGGGACGCCATTCACGCACGGAATGGCACCGGGAGCCGGTCCGGCAACCGGAACCGCGCTCGACGCGCCGGCAGCAGGCGTCGTCGACGCTGGTGTCGGTTGCGCCGCTCTTCCGCCGGCGTTCGCTTGCGGCGCACCGAGATAGCGTTCGACGATCGCGGCGCTCAGTTCGGTGTTGCTCACCCCAAACCTGACGAGCGCTCGAAGAGCGCCTTCCAGGTCAGACGCTTCAGGGCCAAAGCGATACGGCGCGAATATCCCAAATGGCACGCCGCCCCAGGTCGAATTGGGCTTCCCCTGGGCCGAAAACGCGAAGTCCCCTCGCCCGATCAATCCGGCAGCTGGCGCCGACGCCAGAAGCAATCGACCAAAGTCACGCCTCGAAAACAATCCTCTTCCGTCAGTCATGCCATTCACGCGAGACTCCATTTGTTCGACTCAACGAGTAGCGGATATTACACCGACAGTGATCGATGGTTGTAGACTGCCTGCTTTTATGCGCTGGTGGTGACGGGCGTGACTCCGCAACGGGAACCTTCGCGCCAGCTCCTTTGTATGATTCAAGCGAGGTGGGGCAACCGGTCCCCTACGCCTGAGCGGCCGGCGGAGCCGGCGTGAGCCCGTGCCGGCGCATGATTTCTGCCAGCTTCGAACGGTCCGGCGACCCGCCGGCTCCCGCCCTGAGCACCTCGAACGCCTCGCGGAAATACTGTGGACCGATCGCGGCGGGCGTAATCACACACAGCGCCTTCGCATCCTGGCTTCCCAAATTGTCGAACCGATGAATCGCGCCACGCGGGATGCAAAGCGCCTGGCCTGGTCCAACCTCGATTGATTTTCCGCTGACGGTCCAGGTTAGAAGACCATCAAGGCCATAGATCGTTTCCTCGTAATGGTCATGGCTGTGGGCCGGGGCGGGCAGTCGTTCGCCAGCCGCCACGGTCAGTTCAAACGCGGCGATGCTGCCAGTCGAGTTATCACCGGTGAGCAGGAAGCGAACGACCAGTGGTCCGAACGTGATGGTTTCCTCTGAAGGATTCACGGAAACGTCTGTCGTCTGCGCAACCATGGCAACTCCTTTACTGAATGGTCAGGATTTAGTAAATTAAATTTACGTTCCGATAGTAAATCGCATTTACTAAATATGTCAACATCTTCCTGGCCGCCGCCTCCGCCCCTGATTGGCGCGTTGCTTCGCGTCCCCGCTCAAGCCATTCTTCGTCGGATTATCAGGGAATTGAATGCGTCCGGCTTCAACGAGTTACGCCTGCCGCATATGGCGGTCCTGCAGTTTCCAGGGCCAGACGGTGTGCGGCCCGGAACACTCGCCGAACGTGCAGGCATGAGCAAACAGGCATTGAACCAGCTGCTTGTCAGCCTGGAAGCCTCCGGTTACATCGCACGGTCCGCTGCCAAGGACGATGGACGGACGCGAGTGGTTCGCTTTACCAAGCGGGGGCGAGACGCGTACGCAAAAATCGCCGAAATCCTTCGTGACATCGAGCGCGAATGGATCGCCGAGCTGGGACCAAGACAATTTGAGGATCTCAAGACCATCCTCACTCGCGTGTGGCAGAGCCCATTGGCGTGGTCATGACTGAGGAATGTGCGGACCCACGCCAAAGAGTCTTTGCGCCACTATTGTTCGAAAAGGATCGACGTGCAAGACAGCGATGATTCCCTTGTGCACACCCTGGCACGGTGGTACCGTGACAGTGGGCGCGCAGGGCGCCTCCCGTCCGCGGAGAGGACTGAGTCCACCTGAACAGATTCAAGACGTTCGGACGTGATTGCCGAACCTCCTTGCCCGACGCCAGCGGACCACGGGCTCATTGTAAGGAGGCTCGTCATGCCGTCCCGTCGCTTGCCCGTCCGACCCGATCAACAACAGCTTCATCGTCAGGCCAAGGAACTCCTCCGCGCCATCCACGCCGGCGAGGCGAGCGCAATCGCCGAGTTACGGGAGCACCATCCAGGGACGATCGATCCGTCCGCAGCAAAGTTGGCCGATGCGCAGCTCGTGCTCGCACGGACCTATGGTGTTTCGAGCTGGACGCGACTCGTACAGGCAGTCCGACTCGCCGAGGCGATATGGCGGGACGACCTCCAGGCGGTCCGCGATCTGATCACGCAAAACAACGCGCTGATCCGTGAGCACGTCCTCATTCGAACCGACAGCAACTGGGGTCCGCCGATGACGTACGCGGCGAATCTTGGACGGAACGACATCATTCGTTTCCTTCACGAACGTGGCGCTCGCGATCTCCAGTCAGCGGCCGGACGGGCGGCGCTTCAGGGCCAAATAGACACGCTGCAGATGATCTACGACCTGCTGGGACGACCGGCGGTAGATAACCGGGCCCTCGCCGGTCCCGCATACACGTTGAGCGTGGAAGGCACCGCAGCCTTGCTCGCACTCGGCGCCCGCGTCGTCGGGCCCAACGGCGTCGACTCCAACACCATGGAACATCTTCTCGGGACCGACAGCCGAAGGCCCACCGACAAGCACCGCATCCTCGAGATGTACGTCGAGCACGGCTTCGAGCCGCCCGACACAGCGGCGATGGCGCTTCATCGTGGACGGATTGATTTGCTCGAACAACATCTCGCGCGCGATCCCAACCTCCTGACGCGCACTTTCGACATCGGCGACATCTTCCCGCTGGCTCCTGCCTGTGCACGGGACCGCTACACCGCACAGGGAACGCCCGTGCACGGGACAACGCTCCTTCACATCGCCGCCTACTTCGACGAGGTCGAGATCGCAGAGTGGCTGTTGGACCGCGGCATGGACCCGAACGTACCGGCAGCGATCGATGCTGACGGCTTCGGCGGCTACACCGCACTCTTCTCGACAGTCGTGTCGCAGCGCAATTTCTGGGTCAACTACGGGAAGGGAGAGCCGGACGACGCCCGGTTCACGAAGCTCCTGCTCAATCGAGGCGCCGACCCTAACGTTCGGGCGTCCATTCGGCATCGCCTCGAAGAAGGACACGGCGGCGGACCGCTTCACGACTACCGCGACGTTACCCCGCTCGGCTGGGGCGAGCAGTTTCGTGCGCGCATTTTTGTGAGTCGCGAGTCGTTTCGGCTCGTCGAGTCGCGAGGCGGTGGTCGGTAACTATAGGCAGAGTCAGTCCGCCAATCGACGACTGCACCGACTCTGCCATCATCACTGACCGCGATCGGAAACGGCTCACCTTGCCACGAGTGAAGTTCCGCTCGTAGGATCGAGCTCATTTGTTTCCCCCCTCGTCGCGAAGTCACGCGAGTTTTTGAACGACCTGCAACATGCTGCAATCACAACGGTTCTCCCCCTCAGTACTCTGTCTTCTGACGCTGCTCGCATTCGCTGCGTTTCCGTGCATCGCGCACGGTCAACCAACAGTGCCTGCCGGCTTCGAAGATCAATTTGTCGCCAACGTTCCTGTCCCGACGGCTCTGGCCACAACTCCGGATGGCCGTCTGCTGATCACCTCGCAGCTCGGACAGTTGTACGTCTACGCTGGCGGAGCGCTCATCGGAACCCCCGCACTGGATCTGACGGCAGTCGTCTGCGACTATCGTGAGCGCGGCCTGCTTGGCCTCGCCGTCGATCCTCAGTTCACCTCCAATCACTTCATTTACGTTACCTACAGCTTCAACAAGTACGGCAATTGCGACGCAGAAATGCCGGAGCAGACCCCGGTCAACCGACTGTCGCGTTTCGTGCTGGCCGACGACAACACGGTCCGCCTTGACAGCGAGCGTGTGCTTCTCGACAACCTGCCGTCACCGATCGGCATCCACAATCTCGACGATGTGCAGTTTGGCAGAGACGGATACCTCTACGCGAGCGTGGGAGATGGTGGCTGCGACTACGCCGGCGACAGTGGATGCGCCAGCGAGAACGATGCCGCGCGCGACATGCACGCGCTGGTCGGCAAGGTGCTTCGCATCACACGGGACGGTGACATTCCGCCTGACAACCCGTTTACCGGCCCAGGGACCGTTCGCTGCGCGAGCGAGGGTGTCGGCCAGTCCGGATTGATCTGTCAGGAAATCTTTGCCATTGGATTGCGAAATCCGTGGCGCCTCGCTTTCGACCCGAATGCGGCCGGCACCCGGTTCTTCATCGACGACGTGGGTCAGGATACGTGGGAGGAGATCGACGAAGGGATCGCCGGCGCTGACTATGGGTGGAACATGCGGGAGGGATACTGCGCGCACGACTCCACCACCGATTGTTCCGTGGATCCGCCGGCTGGTTTGACGAACCCGGTGTTTTCCTATGGTCGGGTCGATGGCTGCTCATCGATTACTGGAGGAGCCTTCGTGCCGAACGGCGTCTGGCCGTCGAGTTTCGATGGCGTCTATCTGTTCAGCGACTACGTGTGCGGGTCGATCTTCAAGCTTGTTCGCGGCGCGGATGGGAGTTACACGCGCGAGATCTTCATCAGCAACCTCGGCGGAAGCAGCGCGACGGACCTGTATTTCAGCGGCGGCGCACCAGGCGTCGGGCTCTACTACACGACGTTCGCGGATGGAGGAGAAGTCCGTCGAATTGTTTCTACCGGCGACGCGAATCGACGGCCAACCGCCGCGCTGACTGCCTCCCCGACGTCTGGCGCCGCGCCTCTGGTTGTGAACTTCGACGCCTCGGGCAGCAGCGATCCGGACGACGATCCGCTGGTGTTCAACTGGGACTTTGGAGACGGAACCACACTGGAGTCTGGCTCCACAACAGCCCACACGTACACAGTCGACGGAACCTACAACGCCAGCGTCCGTGTCGTCGACCCGGCTGGCGCATCCGCAACGGCCTCCGTTCGCATCGACGTTGGAAACACACCACCGCGGCCGGTGATCGTCACACCGGCCGCCGGCGCTCACTTCGCCGTCGGCGATGTAATCACGCTGCAAGGCCGCGCCAGCGATTCGGAGGACGGTGAATTGCCGGACTCATCACTTACCTGGCGTGTCGTATTGCACCATAACACTCACACCCACGGCTTTCTGGCGCCGATTAGTGGCAACGGGATCACGTTCAGGGCGCCCGGACCCGAGAACCTGGTGGCAGCTGCGACATCGTACCTGGACGTGGAACTCACCGCGACAGACTCGAAAGGGCTGCAGAGCACGATCGTGCAGCCGCTCATGCCGTTGACGGCAACGATCACCTTTCTCACTGATCCGCAAGGAGCGACCCTGCGAGTAGAAGGCAATCCGATCGCCACTCCGATGTCGTTCACGTCGTGGGTCAATTTTCCGGTTTCTGTCGAAGCTCCCGCGCAGACTGGATCGGATGGCTCGTCGCTCGTGTTCGCATCCTGGTCCGACGGCGGCGCTGCGTCGCATACGATCGTGACCCCCGCAGAGTCCTCGTCGTACACCGCGACGTTCACGCGGTCTGCGTTCGCATCGACGCCCTTCGGCGGAACGGCGGTCACGTTGCCGGGGCGCATCGAAGCGGAGAACTTCGACGACGGCGGTGAGGCGGTGGCATATCACGACGACTCCCCGGGTAATCTGGGTGGAACGTACCGCGCGACAGACGTGGACGTCGAGAGCGCGGCGGATAGCGACGGCGCCTTCGACGTCGGATGGGCCATGGCAGGCGAATGGTTGAATTACACGGTCAACGTCGCTGCCGGCGGCACCTATGACATTGACGTACGCGTGGCTTCAGCCGGCACCGGCGGCACATTTCATCTCGAGGTAAACGGCACGAATGTGACCGGCCGCCTGGCAGTGCCCGATACCGGCGGCTGGCAAACATGGACAACGATCCACGTACCGGCTGTGACGCTCAATGCCGGAGTGCAGATCTGGCGCCTCGTCATGGACACCAACGGCGGCACAAGCGCGGTGGGCAACTTCAACTGGATCAATGTCGCGCGGTCCGGGTCAGCATCGACGCCCTTCGGCGGCACGGCGGTCACGCTGCCGGGGCGCATCGAAGCGGAGAACTTCGACGACGGCGGCGAGGCGGTGGCGTATCACGACGACTCCCCGGGTAATCTGGGCGGGACGTACCGCGCGACGGACGTGGATGTCGAGAGCGCGGCGGATACCGACGGCGGCTTCGACGTCGGATGGGCGATGGCTGGCGAATGGTTGAACTACACGGTCAACATCGCCGCTGCCGGCACCTACGACATCGACCTGCGCGTGGCATCAGGCGGCGCCGGCGGCACGTTCCATCTCGAGGTGAACGGCACTGATGTGACCGGTCGTCTGACGGTGCCAAACACCGGTGGATGGCAAACATGGACGACGATCCACGTGCCGGCCGTGGCGCTCAATGCGGGTGTGCAGATCTGGCGGCTCGTCATGGACACCAACGGCGCCTCAAGCGCGGTGGGCAACTTCAACTGGATCAATGTCGCGCGGTCCGCGTCAGCTTCAACGCCCTTCGGCGGCACGCCGCCCACGTTGCCGGGGCACATCGAGGCGGAAAACTTCGACGACGGCGGCGAGGCGGTGGCCTATCACGACGACTCGCCAGGTAACCTGGGTGGGGCGTATCGCGCGACCAACGTGGATGTCGAGGGCGCTGCCGATACCGACGGCGGGTTCGACGTCGGATGGGCGATGGCAGGCGAATGGTTGAATTACACGCTCAACGTCGCTGCCGCCGGCACCTATGATGTCGACGTGCGCGTGGCATCGGACGGCGCCGGCGGCACGTTCCACCTCGAGGTGAACGGCATTGATGTGACCGGCCACCTGACGGTACCCGATACCGGCGGATGGCAAACATGGACGACAATCCACGTCCCGGCCGTGACGCTCAATGGCGGTGTGCAGGTCTGGCGTCTCGTCATGGACACTAACGGTGCAACGACTGCGGTCGGCAACTTCAATTGGATAGCGATCACCCAGTCGCCGAGCGGCAACTAGCTCGACCGTCGATCATTTAGACAAACCGGATGGCCTTTCTTCGCGTCTGAATCGCTGTTAAACCATTGGGTCGCCTGCTGGTCTAATCTTGACCGAGGGGCTTCGCCCCTCGGACTCCCCGGCACGCGCCCTCGCTCGCCGCTTCGACGGCTCGCTCCGGTCGCGTGGCTCGCTCGCACGCTCGCTCGCTCTCCCTTATCGGGGCTGCAGATTCTATGAGATAGGTTTTGAGTGCAACGCTCACGAGGGCCTTCTCCATGATGCGTGTTGGACAGGTAGGCGGCGTTTCAATCCTGCTCATCGCCGCCGCCACGCTTACCGCCGGCGGTGCAGGCCACTTCGATCAGAAACTTCCATCCGACAAGCAGGCGATTCACGTCCTGCGGCGACTGACCTTCGGGCCGCAGCGCGGCGATCTGGATCAAGTGCGAAAACTCGGGGTTGCGAAGTGGATAGATTTGCAGCTCCATCCCGATCGCATTCCTGAAAACGTCACCCTCGACGAGAAGCTGAAAGGGCTGACGACACTTGCCCAGCCAACCTGGCAGCTGCTCGAGAATTACGGTGGCCAACCGCCCTTCAACGCGATGCCGCTGCCGTCCGCGCTTGCGATGTCTTCGCTCGTGCCGCAGGACAGGACGCGGCTGTTGAACTGCTCGGTCGACGACCGCAAGGCGATCCTCGATGGACTCGATCCCGAGAAGCGACGCGCCGTGCTCGCCGCGATCCCACCTAATGCACTGGAAGGACTCCCTGAAGCCTTCGTTCAGGAGGCGACCGAGGCGCGCCGGCTGGAATTCGAAGAACGGAACAAGGAACTGCGCCGGCAGATGCCACCGCTTCGCGAGCTTCTGACACCGGAACAGCTGCGGACTGCCACTTCGGGTACCGAGGCAGAACGGATCGCGCTTCTCGATTCCTTCGACCAGAACAAGCGCCGCCAGGTCCTCCGCATGCTGCCGATGCAATCGCTCGCGGCGATGCCAGCCCTCCGGCGCGAGGCGATGGCGATCAGCCAGCCGCAGCAATTCGTCAACTTCGAGCTGACCGAGCAGAAGCTGCTGCGGGCTGTCTACTCGAACCGTCAGCTGCAGGAAGTGCTCGTCGACTTCTGGATGAATCACTTCAATGTGTTCAACGGCAAGGGGCCGGACCGCATTCTGCTCACCAGCTTCGAGCGGGATGCGATCCGTCCGTATGTGTTCGGCAAATTCAAGGACATGTTGCTCGCGACGGCCCGTCATCCGGCGATGCTCTATTACCTGGACAACTGGCAATCGCAATCGCCGCGCGATGATCTCCCGTCCCCGCCGCCCGGCGCACGGCGACCCGGACTCAACGAGAACTACGGCCGCGAAGTCATGGAGCTTCATACGCTGGGCGTTGACGGTGGCTACACCCAGGCCGACGTGATTGCCGTCGCGCGGGCGTTCACCGGCTGGACCATCTACGATCCCCAGCGGTTCGCCGAGTACCAGTTCAATCCCGCGTTCCACGATCGCAAGGAGAAAGTGATCCTCGGCCAGGTGATACCAGCGATGGGGGCCGAACAGGATGGCCTGCAGGTAATCGACCTTCTCGCCCACCACCCAGCGACCGCGGCATTCATCTCGCGACAGCTCGCTCAGCGCTTCGTCGCGGATGACCCGCCCAAGTCACTGGTCGATCGGATGGCCGACACATTCTTGAAGACTGACGGCGATCTGCGCGCCGTACTCCAGACGCTGTTCTCGTCCACCGAGTTCCTGTCCGACGCCGCCTGGCAGGCCAAAGTGAAATCGCCGCTCGAGATGGTCGTCAGCGCAGTGCGCGCCGTCGGAGGCGACGTCAGCGACACGTTCGTCCTCTCCCAGCGACTCGCCGATCTCGGCGAGCCGCTCTATGGCAAAGTCGAACCAACCGGATACCCGAATACGTCGGCCGGGTGGGCCAACACCGCCGGTGTGCTCGGGCGGATCAATTTCGCGACCGCTCTCGCGTCCAACCAAATCCCTGGCGTGAAGGTCGATCCAGATCGATTCTCAGGCAAGCGTGCGCCGGATCTTGCCGCGGATCTGCTCACCGGTCCACCCTCTACTGCGACGTTGACGGCGATCGAAAAAGGCATGGATGGTTCGGCCGCCTCGTCGTCGCTCTTGCCCGCGCTCGTTATCGCCTCACCGGACTTCCAGCGGAGGTAGTGATGCTGACTCGACGGTGCTTTCTTCGTGCGTCGGCGCTGGCGATGACGGGCGTTGGAGTGGCTCCTCCGTGGCTGATTCGTACCGCGGCGCAAGGCTCCACGAAGCGGAAGATTCTGGTCGCTATCTTTCAGCGTGGTGCGGCCGACGGCCTCAACATGGTCGTGCCATTTTTTGAGAAGCGGTACTACGACCTGCGCCCGACGATAGCCGTCGCCGAACCGGGAAAGCCGAATGGAGCTATCGATCTCGATGGCCGCTTCGCGCTCCATCCTTCGCTGCGTCCGCTGAAAGGACTCTGGGACGCGAAGCAGCTGGCCATTGTCGAAGCTGCCGGTTCGCCCGATCCGAGTCGCTCGCACTTCGACGCGCAGGATTTCATGGAGTCCGGGACTCCGGGACAGACGCGCGACGACGGCTGGCTGAACCGCGCTTTGCCAAGTCGCGGCCACGAGCCGCTGTCGCCTCTCCGCGCAGTCGCGCTCGGCACCCAGCTGCCGCGCACGCTTCGCGGATCGCAAGCGGCCGTCGCGATCAGCAACCTCGAGCAGTTCCAGACGCGTAACCAGACCGCCGCTGGCATCCTGGAAACGATGTATTCGACCACCGGCGACGAGCTCGGCGCCGCCGGCAAAGAAACCTTCGAAGCCATCCGCATGATCGAAACCATCAATCGCGGCGCTTACGTTCCAGCCAATGGCGCACAGTATCAAGGACAGTTCGGGCAGAGCCTGCAGCAGATCGCGCGGCTCATCAAAGCTGACGTCGGAGTCGAAGCCGCCTTCGCCGACATCGGCGGCTGGGACCATCACAGCAACGAAACGCCGCAGTTGACCGGTCTGCTCCAACAATTCGGCGCCTCGCTCTCGGCCTTCGCCCGCGATCTGGGCGATCGGATGGAGGACATCGTGCTCGTGACGATGTCGGAATTCGGCCGCACCGTGAAGGAAGACGGCAACGGCGGCACTGATCATGGACACGGCAACGTGATGATGGTCCTCGGCGGCCCGGTCCGCGGCGGCGCGATCTACGGCCGCTGGCCGGGGCTCGAGCCAGAGCAGTTGTACGAGCAGCGCGATCTTGCCGTCACGACAGACTTCCGCGACGTGCTCGGAGAGCTGGTCTCAACTCATCTCGGTCAGAAGGTCGAACGGGTGTTTCCCGGCTATGCCCCGGCGCCGGCCCTCGGGCTTATTCGCGTTTGATTGGACGGAGATCACGGAGAGCGCGGAGAGAACGGAACGAGCTCAACACGGAGACACGAAGGCACGGAGGTTTTTTGGTACCCAACGTACAAGCGCCGCCTCTCCGTACCTCCGTGTTAAGTGTTGTCCCGTGATCTCCGCCATCTCCGAGCCTCGCTAGTCGGTGCGCAGCGCGATCAGCGGATCGCGCTTCGTCGCCCGGCGCGCCGGCACGTAGCAGGCGATCAGCGCGACGAGAATCAGCAGCAGCGAGACGGACAGGTAAGTCGCCACGTCGGTTGGCGCGACGGCAAACAACATCGCGTTCATCAGCCGCGCGAGGACCGCGGCCGCGACGACACCGGCCGCGACGCCACACGCCGCGAGCACCAGACCCGGGCGAACCATCAACCGCTCAATGTCGCGACGCTGCGCTCCGAGCGCCATGCGAATTCCGATCTCGCGCACACGCTGATGTGCCGCGACGCTCATCACGCCATAGGTGCCGACCGCGGCCAGCAGCAGTGCGACGACGGCGAACGCGCCCATCAAGGACAGCACGATTCTGCGGCGCACCATCGAGTCCGCGAGCAAGCTGTCCATCGTGCTCTGTCCGAACACCGGCAGCGTCGGATCGATCTCGTGAATCGTGCGTTCAATGGTCGTGTTCAACGACGCGGGATCGGTGGACGACCGGTAGAAGACGGTCAGCGCGTTGCCCGATCGCTGAAACAGCGGGAAATAGACTCTCGATGACACCGGAATGTCGAGTCCATCGTCGTGAATATCGGCAACCACACCGACGATCCGAGCCGGCTGCCGGCCGAGGGAGAGGCTGCGACCGATGGGATCCTTGCCCGGTGACTGCGTCTTCGCGAGCGTTTCGTTGACGATCGCCACCGGCTCCGCGCCGGCGACATCGGCGTCGGTGAAGGCGCGGCCGCTCAGGATCGGCGACCGCAGAGTCGAGAAATAGCTCGGACTCGCGACCTGGAACTGCGCCCGGCGAACGTCGGCCGGGGCTGTCGATTCGCCCACAAACGTGAATCGCTGCGTCACGCCGGATCCGCTGAAGGGCGTTCGGTTGCTCGTGCTCATCGCGACCGATTCGATGCCGGGCAGCGCACCGACGCGGCGCAGCACCTCGTTGATATACGCGTTGCGCTGGGCGGGTGTGGCGTACGGATTCTTGGACGGATCGTTCGGAACCGGAATCCAGATCTGCGCGAAACCGACACGGGCCGGATCCAGTCCCGGATGCACTTGTAGCATGCTCCAGAAGCTGCGCACCAGAAGACCCGCGCCGGCGAGCAGCACGAGCGAGATCGCAATCTCTGCCGCCACCAGCACACCGCGGAAGCGACGCTCGCCGCGGCCCTCACCCAGCCCGCGACCGGCATCTTTCAAATTGCCTGCGGGATTAACGCCAGACACCTGAATGGCCGGGACGATACCGAAGACGACGCCTGCAGCAATCGAGAACGCAAGAGCGACGGCGAGCATGCCGCGGTCGAAATGCACTTCCGTCAGTCGGGGCAGATCGGCTGGCATCATGGCGATCAGCCAGCCTTTCAGCCACGCCAGCGCGGCGAGCGCCGCCGCACCGCCGGCCACCGCAACGACGAGACTCTCGACAAGCAGCTGCCGGACCAGCTGACCGCGCGTGGCGCCGAGTGCTCTGCGCACGGCAATCTCGCGCATGCGACTCGACGCGCGCGCCAGCGTCAGGTTGGCGACGTTTACACATGCGATGACGAGCAGCAGGGCGACGGCCCCCATCAGCACGTTGAGCGTCGGCCGGATCCGATCGGTCAGTTCGCTCTGTACCCCCTCAAGGCGCAGCGTCCACTGGACGGTCGACGGATAGTTCGTCGGATAGGCGACACTGAGCTGCGCAGCCAGCGCGTCGAGACGCTCCTGAGCCTGGTCCAGCGAGAGACCGGCCTTGAGACGTCCCATTACTCCGGGGATGAAGTTCTGTTGACGCTGTGGCGGACTCGGGAACGGATTGGCGGAGAACCCACACGCGCTCCACATGTCGACGTCAGCGCGCACCGTTTCACCGGGATGATGGAAATCGCGCGCCATGACTCCGACGACGGTGTAGGTGTCGGTGTCCATGACGACCTTGCGCCCGATCACGTCGGTGGCAGCGCCGAACGCCCGGTGCCACAGGCCGTCGCTGATCACCACCGCGTCCGAGAATCCCGGCACCGCGTCCTCGGGTCCGTATACGCGCCCGAGCCGCGCCGTCGCGCCGAGAAGCTGAAAGTAATTGGGACTCGTGACCAGCACCTCGATGCGTTCCGGCCGGGCCCCTCCAAGGAACGACGCGCTGACCGGCCACAGGGCTGTGACGCCGTCGAAGACGCCAGCGCGGATGCTGAGATCGTCGAGCTCGGGCTGCGAGATGCCGATATTTCGACCACCGGTCGCCTTCGCGTCCGCCGCAATGCGCACCAGACGCTCGGGGTGTGGAAATGGAAGCGGACGAATGAGGACCGCGTGGACCACGGTGAAGATCGCGACGTTCGCGCCAATGCCGAGCGCAAGCGTCAACGTGGCGACGACTGTGAACCCCGGCGATGAAAGAAGTCGCCGCAGCCCGTGACGCACATCGCGAAGCAGTGATTCCATTGGCGCATCTTACGGCAACGGCTCATGGGGTGATAGTGTTCGCAAGCGCACGGTGTGCGAGAGTGAGAGGACTGGGCCGATTGTGACGGCTGGTGTGACCAATGGCCGCAAGGATGTCGACCGAATGAGTGTCACACTCGCAGCTTCGCGACCTGCGCCATCCAAGGATCTTCGACGATGCTTCCAATTCTGACTTTTATCCACCGCACAAACACGCGACGAGTGATGATGCCCGGTATCCTGCTCGTCACGCTCGCGATCTCGTCAACCGCGTCGGCGCAGACGACCGGCGCCGGCTATAACGCACTGACGCCGTCGTTGGCTGCGGTCGCCAAAACGATGCATGCGACGATTCGGAAGAATCTGGCCGAGGCGGCGCAGGCGATGCCGGCAGACGAATACTCCTTTCGTCCCACACCCGACGTGCGCACGTTCGCTCAACTCGTGGGGCACGTAATCAACGCCAACTGGTTTTTCTGTTCGCAAGCGAAGGAAGAGAAGTCCCCGGCGACGACAAACCACGAGCAGCTGACCGACAAGGCCGCATTGGTCAAGGCGCTCAATGATTCGCTCGCCTATTGCGATGAGGCATATTCGTCAACGACGGATGCAAACTTCAACCGACCGGTTCAGATGCAGGGAGGCCTTGGAATGCGGCCGACCAATACCGTCCGCGGCGCCATTCTGATCTTCAACACGACCCACAACAACGAGCACTACGGCAACATCGTCGTCTACATGCGTTTGAAAGGACACGTACCGCCGTCGACCGCAAGCGCACCGCCCAAATAGACGATCTTCGTTCGCCTTCGTTACCCCCGTTCCTTCGTTGTGAACTCCGTTACCTCCTTGTGAACTCCGTTATCTCCTTGTGAGCAACGTTCCCCGCTCTTCAACCGTCAAAGCCACATGCCTTTCACCGCCTTGATCCACGACCTTCGCTATGCCCTCCGCACGCTGCGACGCGATACGGGGTTTGCCCTCTTTGCCATTGCGATTGCTGGTCTCGGCATTGGCGCAAGCGCGACCGTGTTCAGCGTGCTCAACGCACTTCTGCTCCGTCCGCTGCCGTTTGACGATCCTCAGCGACTGGTCTGGATTACGAACCACGATACGACCGGTCTTTCCGGCCAGACGACGCAGGTGGGATACATGCTGGACCTGCGCGAGCAGACGCGGTCACTGTCCGAGCTCGCGGGGTACTTCGCGTTCTACGGAGTCGGCGACACCGTCCTGACCGGCCGCGGTGAGCCGGAGCGTCTGAATGGCGTCCCGGTTTCCGACAACTTCTTCCAAATCCTCGGGGTGCGGCCGCAGCTCGGACGCACGTTCACTGCGGAAGAGTGCCAGTGGAATGGACCGAAGGCGGTGCTGCTCAGCCACGATGTCTGGACGCGGCGATTCGCCGCTGACCCGGCCGTCGTCGGAACCTCGGTCACACTCAACGACGAGCCGCACACGATCGTAGGTGTGCTCCCCGAATCCTTCGATTTCGCTTCTGTCTTTGCGCCAGGCAGCCGGTTCGAGCTGTATTTTCCGTTTGCACTGAGCCCTGAGACGAATCGATGGGGAAACACGATGGCAATGATCGGGCGCCTGAAGCCGGGCGTGACGAGCGCGCAGGCACAGTCGGAAATCAGGACCCTCGGCGCTCGAATGTCCGGCGAGCATCCGGAACGGAATTCGTTCGAAGGCTTTGTGACGCCACTCGCCGCCCACGTCAACGGCCGCATGCGCCTCGCCCTCTGGGTACTTGCCGGCGCGGTCGGCGTCGTCATGCTGATCGTGTGTGCGAACTTGTCAAATCTCCTGCTGGCCCGTACGGCGGCACGCCAGAAAGAGATGGCCATTCGCACCGCGCTCGGCGCGGGCCGGCGACGGCTGGTCGCGCAGATGCTCACCGAAGGGATTGTGCTGTCGTTCAGCGGAGGCGTCCTCGGATTGTTCCTCGCAATCGTCGGTACCCGAGCGCTGGCACGGCTCGACGCGATGAATGTTCCTCTCCTTCAGACGGTTCATGCCGACATCGCCACCCTCGGCTTCACGTTCGGGATCGCGATCGTCACCGGTATTGTGTTCGGCCTGACGCCGGCATTCCAGACTCCGGAAACGATGCTTCACGATGCGCTGAAGGACACGGGCCGCGGCTCGGCCGGAAGCCGCCGGCGCACGTGGGCGCGTAACGTGCTCGTAATCGCAGAGATCTCCTTTGCTTGTGTGCTGCTCGTCGGTGCGGGGCTGCTGCTGCGGAGCTTCATGCGCGTGCTCGATGTCAACCTGGGATTCCGTCCAGCGCAGGCGATGACGATCCGCGTCGATCCAGACAAGTCGTATTCAACGCGCGAGCAACGAACCGCGTATTTCGACGAAGTGTTGCGTCGTGTCCGCGCGATCCCCGGCGTCGAAGGCGCTGCCATCACTGACGCGCTCCCGCTTGGACGCAATCGCACATGGGGCGCTCGCGCCAAGGGCGTGGTCTACGAGCGCGGCAAAAGCCCGTCAGCGTTCCCGCGCATCGTCAGCGACGGCTATGCGGCGGCGATGGGAATTCCGATCCTCGCCGGACGTGACATCTCGGATACGGACACCACGTCCAGCGAGCCAGTAATCGTCGTCAACCAGACGATGGCGCGAGCGCTGTGGCCGGGGCAGGATCCCCTCGGAAAGATCGTGCTCAACACCTGTAGTCCCGAGCGACGCGTCGTTGGTGTCGTCGCCGACGTGCGCCACCTCGCGCTCGAGCAGGCGTCCGGCAACGAGATGTACCTGCCGATGCGGCAGTGCGGCGATCAACCATCCGCCGATCTGGTGATCCGGTCCACGCTGCCCGAGAGCCAGACGGCAAGTGCGGTTCGAGCGGCCCTGAAACCGCTTGCACCGAATCTCGCCGCGAACGAGCTGAGAACTCTGCAGCAGATCGTCGACAAGTCCGTCTCGTCCCGACGCTTTGTCGTGATGATGCTTGGCGGCTTTGCGCTCTTCGCGTTGGTGCTTGCGTCACTCGGCATCTACGCGCTCATCTCGTATTCGGTGACGCAACGAACGCAGGAGATTGGCATCCGGATGGCGCTCGGTGCGTCGGCGCGCGACGTCCAGACGCGGATCGTCATTCAGACGCTGGCTATGGCCGCGATCGGGATGACGATCGGCGTCGCGGGTTCGTTGGTACTTACGCGATCGCTGAGCGGGCTGCTGTTTGGCGTCACGCCATCGGATCCGACGACGTTCGCGGCGATGCTTCTCGTGCTCGCGATTGTCGCCGGACTCGCGGGCTATGTCCCGGCCCGCCGCGCCTCCCGCATCGATCCGCTGGTCGCGCTACGGACGGAATGAGCGGCGGCCCCGGCAACGGATTGAGCACCTCAGCGAGAGCGCTCGTCAGACGAGCTCCATGTCATAGTCGAGGACTCGCGCAAGACGCTCGCGCAGGTCGCGCGATGTTTCTTCATGCGCGTGCGATTCGTAGTCGATGAAGATCTTGTCGTGCTCCGGTTCGAGCAGGAATGATAGATACGCCAGATCTGTGTTGGCATCGTCGGCAATGATCACGTAAACCGCCGCCCCGATCGATTGCCGCGTACGCTGGATGTCTTCCGCGTTGAAATGCGGGCTACCGACGCGCTCCATATACCGGACGCTCTCCGTCAGCTCGCGCGCGGCGCGCACTTCGTCGAGTTCGATATGTCTGAACGAATCGCGGAGCCGACGAATCACTTCGTCAAACGGCAATGGAGAATTGCCAGCTTTTGCTGTCAGCTCGTGCGCCATGAGGATGGTTCAGAGGGATGGTAGCGAAGCTCTCCTGGGCTCGCAACCGGGAGCTCACTACCGCTACCTCGCGATTCTCGCCGGTAGGTCCTCAGTCGCGAGGTGAGACACCCCTGAGGGCGACTTTGGTAGACCCAGAGGAGGACTAGCGCGGTCGTCCGTTGAAAACAATGCGGTGCGCACGAGGCGGCGCGGGTGCTGTTCTTGCACGACCGCGGATCACTCTGCGACTCCCCATCCTCACAGCGTTGATCGTGCTGACAGCCGGAGCGTTCGCGGCCGCTGACGTTGGCAAAGACAAAGAGACCGATGCCGCCGTCCTGGCGCGGAAGGGCACCGCCGCGATCGAGCATCGACAGTTCGGCGAAGCGCTGGACGCGTTCACCAAGGCGATAGCGCTGCAGCCCGAAGATGCGACCCTGTGCTTCGGCGCAGGCGTGGCCGCCTTCATGCTCGGGCAGGACGAGATCGCACAGAGCCGATTCGAACGCGCCCTCACGCTCAACCCAAACTATCTGGAAGCGGCTGTCTGGCTCGGAGACCTGCACTATCGCGCCGGACGACTGTCCGAGGCGATCGCGATCTATAAGATGGCGCTGCGGCGATCGGCGAGCCGGAGCGACCTCGAAGCGCAGCTCGCCGACTGGAGTAAAGAGCAGGAACTGCACGGCCGATTCCGCGAAGTGCGGACCGAGCACTTCAGCACGTTGTTCGAGTCACCTTCCGATGAACCGCTGGCACGTGAGGCATCCGAGCGGCTCGAGAAGGCGTATTGGCGAGTTGGTGGCACGCTCGGCGTCTTCCCTTCACAGCGAATCGAGGTTGTGCTGTATACGCGGGAACAATTCAGCACAATTACCAGGCTGGCGTCATGGTCGGCGGCGGCCTACGATGGCCGCATCCGGGTACCGATTGCTGGCACATTGCCACCGCACGATGAGCTCGATCGCATCTTGTCGCACGAATTCGTCCACGCCGTCGTCGCCACGTTAGGAGGGCGCGCAGTCCCCGCGTGGTTGAACGAGGGTCTCGCGACGGTGCTCGAACCGGAAGGCTCGCGTGACGCGGAGGCCTCGCTTACGGAGACCCATGTGCGGCCCGACTTATCGCAACTGCATCAGCCGTTCGTCGACCTTTCCCGAGGCGATGCGAAGACTGCGTACGCATCGGCGGCGCGCGCCGTCAGGCGTCTGATCGAGCAACGTGGTGCAGGTGCGATGGTTGCTCTGCTGCAGGACTTGGGACAGGGGGCGTCCTTCGCCAGCGCGTTCCAACGCCGGCTCGAACTGCGGTACGAGGATTTCGCTGCGCTTGCGCGCAACTAGAGGTCACAACCCGCTGATTTCCGCAAACGTCTCTTCTGTCACCTCGAAGGCACGGGCAAACCCCTCGACGAAACGCCCCTCACCGAGTGTCAACATGTAGAGGCCGAAATCGCCGAAGCCGAGGGTCATCTTCGCGGCAGGAAACCGCGCAACGAACTGGGCAGCGGCCGAATCGTAATCGGCATTGCCCTGTTCGATCCGCGACACACTGGCCGCGACCGACAACCGGGCAAGCTGCATTGGATTGGTCTTACTGCTGTCCTGCACGTGAATAAGCACGCCAACTCGGGCCCCACTTTGGAGTGCGCGTGTATGCCGAGCGAGCGTTGAGGCTTGCACAAACACGGCTTTGAAGTCGTCGCGCGGCGCGAATGGCAACAGCGCCGCCTCCGGTCCGTCATCACCGGCATACGCGAGACTCAGCACTCGCGTGGCCTGTAAGAGCGACCGTATCGATGCCAGCTGTTCACGATCCACGGCGCGTTCCTTGTAGCATGAATCAGCGTTCCCACACGAGCGCCGCGATGCGCGGATCGGCCGCGAAGGCCTCTCGAGGAAACTCCAACCGAAGCTCCGGGAATTCACACACTGCACGTGCGCCGTGAGCGTTCAGGTTGACACGCCAGGTTTGCCGCTCGATCGGCTCTCGTCCTTCGAATGCACGACAGGCGAGCAGGGCGACGTTAATCCCGCCAGCATCGCGGGTTGAGCTGTAGCGCAGCACGTCAACGTCGGCCTGGCGCGCCATCTCGGCCAGCGCCTGGCAGGCTGCGTAGTCGGTTCGGTGCGTCCAGCGCGCGCGATCGACGTCAAATGGCGGTCGCGTGAGGTCAATGGCCGCCAGCGTTCGGAAGCGGACCGAGAATGCGGTCAGATCGCCCGAATCTTTAGGCCACGGAGTGTGAGGAGAATCGGCGAAGAACAACAAGCGGTGGAACGTCATTTCCGCGATCGCGGTCGAGGAGGTTTTGGACGCGTAGAAGACGCCAGGCGTCATTCCCGCCCGGCGGAAACGGGAGCCGGCCGGATACGGAGCGCCGTACCTGAAAGGTGTCGCCAGCAAGTAATGAAGATGGCGGCACTCCGGCGGGACCGGCGGCTTGGTCTCCTCGACCAGCGATTCGAGCACGCTCTGCTCGTCGAGCGTATCGACCAGCTTCATCGTCGACACCCGATGCTGCGCTTCGACGACGCGCCAACAGATGCCGGAGAGGCGTCGGCGCTCAGATGAGAGCGCGGCGGGCGTCCAGGTACGCGAGGGCATGCACCAGTCCGGGCAGCGACTGAATCACCGTGAGTGGCGTGCCCGCGAGCGCCGCGTTGTGGCTGGTGAGCCACGTTCGTGCGATCTCGTCGTCGCCGTGGACGATCGCGTCGAGTGCACGATAGAAGCGGACGAACAGCACGGCCAACTCGAACGGCTTCTCGCCAGGTTTCAGCGTGTAGGTGCCCGAGCCCATCCGGGAAACGCTGGCCTCTGACACACCGACAATGCAGCCGAGCGCCTTGTTCGAAATGCCGAGCAGGCCCGCGGCCCGCAAGGCCGCCTTGGTGACGACAGCGCCCTGCTCCACTGCCGGACGAACAGCGGATCGGGACATCGATCGACGCTCCTTTCTGTTGAAATATTCTATCAGATATCTTGCAATAGAAGCAATCGTCGCCGCCACCGCCCGTGGCGCGATTATCCGGGACGAGATCGTCCCGACGACGACGAGCCCGCCTGGGTGTCAACCGCTCACTTAAAAAATGGTCTGCCGGCTGATCGACTGCGAACGCTTCTTGGCCGGGAAGACGCTTTCGATGAAGACTGGACTCCAATAGCCCGCCTGTCCGCCATTACCGACATCGAGCGTCACCGTCGCGCGTACTATGTACGGGCGATCCAGCAAAAAACCGGCAACGCGTTGCTTGACGTCAGCCTGCGGCAGGTAGAGACGAAGATTGCTCTGCGCATCGAGGTGGTACCCGGACGCATGCAGCAGCACCGGCGCGCCCGACGCACTCGGAAGCAGCTCGAACGTCAGCGTGTAGCCGTGCGCCAATGTGCCGGTGAACGAGGGGATGATATCGAAGTCTCGGCCGTTGCCGTTCCGCTCGATCCGAAAGTCACGCAGCGTGATTCCGCCCGCCGCATACGCACGCTTCAAGCGCTCCAACTCGGCCCGATCGGTGGCGATTCCATCGGTCACGAGCTGACGGCAGCGGGCGGCTGTGTATCCCCAGCTGGAAGACCAGAGAGACCAGCGCTCTTTGACCTGGTCACAGAGCCCGGGGTCGCGAAACTGGATCGCCGCCTCCTGGAAGCATTTCGATCGGACGTAGTACGAGCGATACCCATCGGGATTGAACAGCAAGCCACTCTGGGACTCCGACGGAGAGATGGCTTCGCAGATCTTGATCGCTCTCGAGCGCTGCTCCGCGTAATCGGCAGGAAGCCACACGGACGTCAACACCAGGCAGATGACGAATAGAGGAATGAAGCGGTTTCGTGAACGGATTCGCTGCATCGGCAATCGTTCAATGTTCCGGGCGAACAGTGCGACCACGGTGGCGACACCCCGTTCCGGCTGGCCATCGGCCACCGATTCTCGCAAATTGTGTCGCCGACGTCATCGCCGAGGCGCGCTGTCACCCAAGGAGCGGCGTAGTCACTGAAGCCCTCAGAGCGGTCACGCGAACAAGCGATCGCGGGCAGCCGTGGTGATGGCGACAACGCCAGGATGCTTGAGCCGGCGCTCGGCGGAAATCACATAGTAGCGTTCGCGCACGGCATCGGTCCGCCCGACGACGCGGACGCCATACAGGCGGCCGACGTCGCGTTCGATCGCCGCCGGGGCTGGAAATACACAGCCGACGGCTTGCCCAAACACGGTCATCAGCGCCGAGTCCTCGAATTCTCCCTGGACGCGTGGCCGGACGCCCTCACGCTCGAACCATTCCTCCAACGAACGCCGCAACGGATTATTCGTCGTCGGCAGCACCATCGGCGCATCCTGAAGGGAGATCGGGAATCGTCTTCGGATCCGCGACGCCAGCGACGCCGGCGCAAAAAACGCGGTGGCCGACTCGCCCACTGCGTGGTTGAACACCTTGATCGGCAAATAGCCCGGCGCCGGTGTATTGGCGACGACGACATCGAGCGCGTAGGTCGCGAGCTGACTGATGAGTTGTTCAGGATTGTCTTCCCGGCAGACCAGGCGGATCGACTCAGGTTGCTGGATCGCCGGTCTGAGCAACCGATAGACGAGCAGTTTCGGCACGGCGTTCGCGACGCCGACCGTCAGTTGCATGCCGCGTTCAGGCGACCGTCCCTCGAGCGTCTCGAGCAGTTCGCGTCCGACGCTGAAGATCTCATCTGCATAGCGATAGACGACCCGCCCCACGTCGGTCAGCGCCTGCGCACGGCCCTTTCGCACAAACAGCGGTTGTCCGAGCGCCCGTTCGAGCATGCGCACCTGAGCGCTGACCGTCGGCTGCGACAGCCGCAGCTTGCCGGCGGCCTTCGACACGCTGCCTTCCTGAACGACGGTCCAGAAGTAGAGGAGATGGTGATAGTTCAACCACGACATGATCCAAACCTACTATAGAAGAAATCATTCGATGTCACTCAAAGTATCTATTTGCCTATACGTGTGTAGGCGGCGTACCGTGGGCTCACGAGCGTTGAACCTCGGCGGTCGGCCCGCAGGATCTCGCAGCGAGCGCGGCTGGGCTGGCGCAGAGATCGTCACGAGATCGGCATCTGATGACAGACATGGCAGTCGACACACCGTCACAGACCGACTGGCACCGCCAGGACGTCGACGCCGTTCTTGCGCGGTTGCGTGCGCCGTCGACCGGCCTCAGCGCGAGCGAGGCGCGCGAGCGACTGGCACGCTACGGACCGAACCAGCTGCAGGCGATGGCTCGCACCTCGCCGTGGCGGACACTCGCGGCGCAGTTTGCCAACGTGCTCGTCATCATCCTGCTGGCCGCGGCGGCACTGTCAGGACTGCTGGGGCACGGTCTCGAAGCCATCGTCATCGCGGTGATCGTGCTGTTCGCGGTGCTCCTGGGCTTTGTGCAGGAGCACCGCGCGGAGCGGGCGCTCGAAGCCTTGCGGCAAATGGCCGCGCCGACGGCGCACGCCATTCGCGACGGTGTCGAGACGACGCTGCCTGCCGGCGAGCTTGTTCCTGGCGACGTCATCCTGCTGCGCGGCGGCGACCGCGTCCCGGCGGACGCGCGAATCGCCCTGGCAGTGAATCTGACGATCGATGAAGCAGCATTGACCGGCGAGTCTGAAGCGGTCGACAAGGAGTCGGCGGCCCTGGATTCGGACGCCCTGCCGATTGGCGACCGCCGCAACATGGCCTATGCCGGCACGCTCGTCGCGCGCGGACGCGGCCAGGCCGTCGTCGTCGCGACCGGCATGGCGACGGAATTCGGCCGCATCAGCGCGTTGGTGCAAACCGTCGAGTCGGGACGCACACCGCTGCAGGAGAACCTCGATCGACTCGGCTCGGTGCTTGGCCGGGCTGCCCTCGTCGTCGTCTTGGTGATCGTCGCCCTCGGCCTGTGGCGCGGCATGCCTCTGCTCGACATGTTCATCTTTGGCATCGCACTCGCCGTGGCGGTGGTGCCGGAGGCGCTGCCGGCGGTGGTCACGATCTCGTTGGCGATCGGCGTTCGTCGCATGGTCAAACGTCAGGCTTTGGTTCGGCGCCTGCCAGTGGTCGAGACGCTCGGCAGCACGTCGGTGGTCTGCACGGACAAGACGGGCACATTGACCGGCAACGAGATGACGGTGCGGCGCATCGCGACGGCTGACGGCGTCGTCGTGGAGGTTGGCGGTGTTGGCTACGATCCGGTTGGCGAGTTCGTCAGCGGCGGGGTCACGACGGCGCCCTCGCCCGCTGTCCAGGATCTATTGCGTGCCGCGGTGCTGGTATCGGATGCGCGGGTGCTGCTCAATCAGGGAGGCCGATGGCAGGTCGAGGGCGACCCGACCGAAGGTGCGCTCATCGTCGCCGCCGAGAAGGCAGGCCTCGACGAGGCGGTGCTCAATCGCCGCTACCCGCGAGTCCACGAAATCCCGTTCACGTCCGAACGGCGACGCATGACGACGGTCCACGACGCAGCGGACGGTTCATTCGTCGCGTACTCCAAAGGCGCAGTTGACGCCATTCTCCCTGACTGCGTTGCGACACCCGCTGCGCGCAACGCGGTGCTCCGCCTGGAGCGTGAAATGGCATCTGAAGGACTGCGTGTGCTCGCGATTGCGCAAAAGCTGCCCACCGCGGTGGCGGACGCCGAGCGGCAAATGATGCTGCTGGGCCTTGTCGGCATGATGGACCCGCCTCGCGCCGAGGCATCCGCCTCGGTGCGGACATGCTGGGACGCCGGCATTACGCCGGTCATGATCACCGGCGACCATCC
>JBPYFA010000412.1:0-5898 GCA_051986585.1 Vicinamibacterales bacterium
CCAAGGCCTCGTCCACGAGCCGCGGCACTTCGGTCTCGTCCGCCATGTCGAACCCGGGATCAAGGTCGGCCTCGAGCGGAAACTCCCTGAGGAGCGAAAGGCAGAAGGCATCGATCGTGCTGATCGCGATTTCTCCGAGTCGATCGCGTACCTCCTCCCATCGGCGCCGGTCGAACTCCGAGCGGGCGGCAGCCTCGCGCAAATCGCGGATGATCCGCTCCCGCATTTCGGCCGCGGCCTTCCGGGTAAAGGTCATCGCGAGAATGTGGGCCGGATCGACACCCCCCTTCAGCAGGTTGATGTAGCGCCAGACCAGGACCGAGGTCTTTCCGGTGCCGGCCGAGGCTTCGAGCACGACGTTGTGTCGGGGATCGACCGCGAACTCGCGGGCGTTCGTGTCGGGATCGCTAACAAGCGCGGGAGGCACCGTCACGCCGACGGGCTGCTCCGAGCTGAAGAGCGACAATTGCGCCGACGGAGAATCGACGCGTCTGCGATCACTCATCGCCAACGTAATCCTTCCGGCAGACCGACGCATAGGCGCAGCGGGTGCATAGGAACGGTTCCTCCGGGTTGGGAGGGAACTCACCTCGCTCGATGCCGTCGACCGCTGTCAGCAGGCGTTCCTGGCCGGCTGCGACAGCCTCGTCCAGCTTCGATGACGTGCCCAGGTCCACAAACGCGTTCTTTTCACGGAACGCCACGTAGCCCGCGCGTGCCAGCGTCCACGACCGTTGATGACGTCCGTCGAGCGCCTGCACGGCGCAAATGCCATAGACAGGCAGCTGTAGTGCTCGCGACGGTTTCGGCGCTTTTCCCAGTTTGTAATCAACGATGCGCAGCGTGCCATCAGCCATCAGATCAATGCGATCCGCCTTGGCGCGCAAATGCACAGAGCGATCGCCCGATGCACCGCGAAAGACGAAGGTTCCTTCGAGTTCGTGCTCCAGAAGCCGCTCGAGCACCTCGCCACCATGCTCGATCTCGAACGCAAACGCCCGCTCGGCGAGGCCGGCCGCCGCCGCGGACCCGAGCAGGTAGGTACGCTCGAGCGCCCGATCCGTCTCCGGTAGCGTCTGCAGTTGACGTTCCGCGATTTCCTCGAACACCTGCACCGCCTCGGCCAGATTCGTCGTGGTAATGGTGCGCCGACCCGCGGCCTGCCACTCGCGAAAAAACGATTCGAACACAGCGTGCAAGAACTGACCGCGTTCCTGAGGCGTGAGGCCCGATTCGTCAGCCCGCTCTTCGGGCAGGCGCAGCACGTGCGCCGCGAAGTACTTGAATGGACACTCGAGATAACGTTCGAGGCTGCTCACCGAGTAGGCCCGTGCGTCACGCGGTCCGGTCGCACCATGATAGGCAGCGTCCAATCCAGGAGACCGTGACGTCCTCAGCGATAACCACTCGGACGCAATTCCCTGAACCGCCGATGGCACGATCGGGTCCTGCGCGATCGCTTCATGGATCAGCACCCGAGCGTCATCGCGCGGCGGCAGATGTTCGACCGGCAGACCGGCGCGCTCGATCTCTTCGAGAAATGACGATGACGGCACAATCGCGTCGTCTTCGAGCGTGAATGTGGAGATGCTGGTTCGCGCACGTGCCAGCCGAAGGAGATCGTGAAACCGGGCACGAGCGGCTGCGAGGCGGTCCGTTTCGGCGGCCCAGCCGAGCTGAGACAGCAGTTGCGACGGATAAAAGATGCTGTGCCGGCCCTGCTCGGGCCAATCCGCATCGACGAGCCCAACCAGCCGCACATCGTCGACGTCGACATATGCGGCGGCAGCCGCATCCAGCAGCATCACTCCTTTCGAGTCGGTTTTGGAGGAGAACGTTTGACTCTCGATCCACCGACGGATCGTGTTGAGAAGTTCAGCCGGCGGAACGGCCGCATCGTCATAACCGCGATGCGAGCTGCGAAGCGACTCCAGGATCCCGAGGACCGCTGCGCGCGCTCGGACCTGTGTGTCCCACGCCGGCATCGAGGCGTCCGGATGCCGTTCGTGCGCTGCGACGAAAGCGAACAGTGATGATATTTGAACCGAGGCAGATTCCCCTTCGCTGATCGCCTTCAACTCTGAAGCGGCCGAGGCAGCCGCCCGAAGCGCGTCAGCGGCGAGCGCCCGCTGCGAGGTGGACCGCGGGGCGCTCTCGATGCTCTGGCTTTCGACGGCGAGCAATGCAAGGCGGTCCCAACCACCGTCGTATTTCAGATCTTTCAGTCGACCGTCGAGTGCCGCAACGTGTGCAGGCGTGATTGGTTTGCCGTCGACCGCAAACGACCAATACGGAGAGGCCAGCAGCTCGACCATCGAGGAGCGCGTGCCCTCCGAGATCACGAATGAAAAGATCAGATCGAGCGCGGCGACGAAAGGCTCCGCCGCCAGGGGGAACGCATCGAAGGCCTGATAGGGAATCTCGGCATCGGCAAAGACTTCGCGCGCCAGATACAGATATGGCAGCGGTCGCTGGAACACGACGGCCGCGCGATCGAGGACGATCGGAGCGCCGCCTTTCAACCGGCGTGCGACGTCGACCAATTCTTCTTCACGATCGCGGCAGACGATCCACCGTGGCGCTTCGTGCGCGAGACTCGGTTCGGGTACGGCCAGTACCGGCACCGACGCCCGACTTCCGAAGCGTTCTTCTTCGATCTCGGGCAGCGCGTCGTGAACGCGCTCGTGATATCCCGCGGCGAGCACGTTCTCAGTCGTGACGATGTCAAGGCGCTCGAGCCGAGGCAGTCGTGCCAGCAGATCGTAATCAACCGGCCACAGACCTCGAGGATCCGCGGCTTGATCGGGCACCGTCACGATCACGCGGCGGTATCCCGTGTCGGCATCGCCGCTCGGGTCGAGCAAGAGATTGCGCAGCATGTGTTCGTCGACCCGCGACGTCGACGCGCTGCGCTGCTCGAAAATCGTGAATGCGGCAGCGAGGAATCGCGTCAGTCGAAGGAGCCGCTCGGCTCCGCGATCGGTGTCGGCGCTGGCTTCCAGACTGCCGGTGAGCAGGCGGTCAAACGTCGCCACCGTTCGATTGCGCCGTCGCAGTTCGTCGTAAAACGACAGGATCTCGAGGATCAGGCCCGCCCGCAGGCGAAACGGCGCCGGCGTCCCCTGCTCGGCGGCATCGAGCGCGGCGCCACGGAAAATGACCTCGCGATCAAAGTCGGTGAGGCGTGGAGGCAGGTCCGGACGTCGCGAGTGCAAGCGATCGTACAGCCCGTCGCGAGTGACGAGATCGGGCAACACGATTGTCTCGGTGTCGACGAGCAATCGGCGTTCAATCGTGTCGCGTAAGACGCCGGCCGCACTCTCTGTCGGAACGACGATCGCGAGCGAGAGCGGATCCGTCGGTTCGAGGCAATGCGCGACATAAGCCTGCATGCCCTGCAGGTCCGACACCCGCACGAGGCGGGTGATGCGTGGGGTGATCACCGGTTTGAAGGAGGTGTCGTCAGCCGATCGAGTTCTTCGTTCGCATTCTGAAACAGCAGGAGAGCGCCGGCCGCAGCCGACGAAGCCTCCCATGCGAGCGCCATCTGTCCCGATGATATCGCGTTCCGACGCGAAGAGACCGCACGCGTGGCCATCTGCAGCGTCGATGTGAACAGTGCATGGACCGATTGCAGATCCGGCGGCGGTGTGATCGCGGCGATCTGCTGCCGCGCCATAACCAGGCGCTCCTCCAGACGAGGCAAGAGTCGAGGCTCGGGACCAGCCAGCTGGCGAATGCTTTCAAGGACCGCCCTCGAGGTGCGGAACTCCGCCATCGCCGGAGCGATCGCCGTTCGATAGGCTTTGAAAGAATCCTGCCGAACAATCCAGGCATCCCGCGCAAGGCGCACTCGTCGCGCTTCGTCGAGGCGTAGGTCCAGCAGCTGCAGCAATGCGGATGTCTCCTGCGGGCGTCGTCGGCCGAGGCGGTCATCGGCCTTCAGAACGGACTGCACCAGCGCCTGAATACCTGGTACGTCCCCGCGCGTCGCGCGGGTCGTCGCCATGGCGATCGTTGATGAAGAGAGATCGGTATAGGCCTTGTTGATCCGCAGCTCGCCAGCAAGGTCCGACGTTGCGCGGAGCTTGAGGGCAGCCGCCCATCCACCCGCTTTTGCCGGCTCCTGCAGTGCCGTAGTGACCGCGTCGAGCAACGAGATCCGCTCGGCGGGCTCGGGCGTTGCTGCCGCCGCCGCCACCGCTTGCTCCATGGTTTCGCGAAAACTTGGGGCGGGCAACAGTTCTTCCGGCGGTGACGCGGTCACGTTCGCGACCAGGCTCACGTCGAAACTCGATTGCCCCGCCGCGACCCGCAGCTCGGAAATGACCTCGTCGAGCATCCCCACGAGTTGCGCCACATCGGTCGCGCGATATCCGAAGTTTTCGTACGGCCAGCGGGCGAGATTGCCACGGGCCTCCACCGCCATCGCGAGACGGCGGGCAGGATCGCTCGTCATCGTGATCTGATTGAGCGCCTCGGTCACCCGCTGGCTGAGCATCGCGAAATCGTTCTCGCCGCGGGTCTCGGCATACCGCTTCGCACGCACCGCATCTGAATAGCGATCCGTGCGCAACCAGTCGACTGATGTCTCCGGAATGCTGATCAGCTGTAGCGACGGCGATTGCGACGGATCACCCAGAGGAATCGACAACACCACCCTGCCCGCCACGCGTGCGAACTCCCCGTAGCTGACGATTGAGGTGCCGTCGGTGAGGAACAATCGGTAAAGCACTGAATCAGCGGCTCGAGCCGCCGTCGTCGCCGACATCAACAGCACCAGCAGCAGTGCGACGACGCGCCAGGAAAAGGTGCCGGCCACCTCTTGTGCTCGAAACGGGCGGTAGGTCATTGCAGAATCACAGGTTATTGTTCGTACGGAGCGGCGTCAAGAGTCCACGCGCCGGTCGATCAACGCACGTGTGGAAAAGATGTGGAAGAAACGTGGATCCGTTGTGGAAGTTCCGACACCCACGGTTTTTTTTCGTATGCTTCATCACTCAAATTCGTCACTGTGCACTCTGTTGATGCGCCTTCGATAGTCCTTTCGCTTGATCGCCGCCGCGGCCACGCTAGACTACACGGCGCTGTTTGCAGCTGCCGTGCAACCACCAACCAATCCCGTGAACGTGCATCGCTTCGACGAAGTCATCAATGGACGAGCGTTCAGGATCGAGGTCTCGTCCGTCGGCCCCGGCAAATGGCGCGCCCAGCTGGCGCGGAAGCCCGGTGGATCGGCCGCGACGATGCCGTTCTACGGCAAGACACCGCACGAAGCGGCCGGGCAACTGAGCCGCTGGCTCGGCCTCGCGCACGGAAACACGCGCCCTCAGCTATAGTTCATCCATGCGCGCATGGATCGCGACGACGACGCTGATTCTGACAGTGTTCGCCGCCTCCGGGTTGGCTGCTTGTGTCGTTGTCGCCCAGGCCCCGAGCGAAACCTCCGCGCCGGCCAAGGCTCCGCCGGGCGAGTCGAACCGGACGCTGCCGCGCGTGCGGCTCATCGCAACGGGGGGAACAATCTCGAATCGTAGCGGCGGCAGACTCAGCGCGGAAGAACTGGTGGGGTCGCTTCCGGGGGTTGAGCGATACGTCCGGCCGGAATTCGAACAGTTTACGAACGTGGCCAGCGGATCGCTGACCCTGAAACAGTGGGTCGCGCTTGCCAACCGGATCAACGCCAGCTTTACCGAAGACGCTGATCTCGCCGGCATCGTGGTGACCAGCGGAACCGACACGCTCGAGGAGACCGCGTATTTTCTGGACTTGACGGTTCGCAGCGAACGGCCGGTTGTGATTGTCGGGTCGATGCGCAACCCGAGCGCGCTCGGATATGAGGGGGCGGCAAACCTCCTGGAAGGGTACCGTGTCGCCGCCGATCCGCGATCGCGCGGC
>JBPYFA010000413.1:0-9176 GCA_051986585.1 Vicinamibacterales bacterium
CGCCGGTGTTGGTGTAGCGCACGTGGAAGACGTCGAACGGCGTGGTGGTACCGAGTCCGACCATGCCGCCGGAGTCGTAGAGGGCAGAGTCTCCGAGGTTCACCGTATCGACGTACTTGGGAATGAAGTTGGCCGTTCCGGCCGGCGCGGCGACGTCGGAGCGCGTCGCGGCGCTCGCGGTTTTGCCCTCGCCGGTCCCGCTATTCGCGAGCACGTAATCGGACGCGGGATGCCCGCCGAGGGTATCCGCTTCGGCGGCGCGCATCGCATACGGGACGCTGGTCAAGCGGACGCGAGGAGCTTCCACTTCGCCGGGGCGCTCGAAGACGGTGCCGAGCCACTGGCCGCCGGCGGTGAAGATCGCGGGCGGGATGCCATCGGCATGCGCCGCACCGAGGACGACGGAGTAGCGGCCGCGATCGTCGAGGGTGACTTGCTGGGTCTCCTGGAACAACGGCGCGCCGCCCTGCTGATCGGCATACACCGAGAGCGTCACGGTCTCGACGCTGGCAAGAGACTTTCCATCGGCGGGATGGTAAACACCGGTGATTGTGATCAAGCGGGGAACCGAACCAGATGCGTCCTGCGCCGATTGGGCAGCGAGCGGCACGGATACCAGCAAGAGCACAAGCAAGAACGCAAACAGTTGTCGCATCGCAGACTCCTTCGGCAAAGTGGTGCGAAGTATAGAACGCAATGCGCACGAGAGTGTTACTGCCCAGTGCGGGAGCGACATCCAATCCCGCTTACAGGTCCGCGGCATGTGCTCGATGCGCTGCAGGCTGACGACAGATCCCGGGCCGACGGACCCCTGACTACCGGAACAGCAACGTCACCAGATCCCCGGCACGAGTCGGTGCCGCACCTGCTGCTGATACTCGACGTATCCCGGCAGCTCCTCTCTCAGGAGCCGCTCCTCGTCGAACAATCGCAGCAGCAGGGCCGCGAAGATGACAACGAATGGAACGAACCCCCAGAACGATGCAAGCGCCAGCGGGGTGCCTGCCAAATAGATCAGGGCGCCGGCATACATCGGATGGCGCACGATCGCATAGGGTCCGGTCGTGACGATGCGCTGTTCGGCGACGATGTCAATCGTGGCCGAGGTGAAGCTGTTTTCTCGGTAGACGAGAAAGATGAAATAGAAGCCGACAACGACCATCGCATCGCCGACGAGCACGAGAAACAGCGGAACATCGGACCAGCCAGCGTGACGATCGAGAGCGGGAACGATCATCAGTGCCGCAAACCCGAGCGAGGTGAAGAACATGATGATTCGTTGCGTCGGCCGTTTTTCTGCCGTCGGACCCCCGCGCATTCGGCGTTCAAGCAGCGCCGGGTCGCGCCGAATCAAATCCTGCGTGGTCACCGCGGCGGCGCCGAAGAAAATCGTGAGATAGACCCAGGCCTGCCAGTAATCAACGGTTCGGGCGGGGACGAAGATCAGAGCGGCCATGGCGATTGCCAGTAACGCCAGTGCGCCCCATGCCTTGGCCCCGAGAGTCATGATGCGGCCTCTCGTCTGGCAGTGTACCAGCGAACAGAACGTTCGGGTGAGCGCTCACCGCTTGTGTTGGCGAACGTCTCTTCGTAACATGCGACCGATTGGTGCAGTCTGCCCACGACATCCCGACCAGGCCCTTCGGCCGGACCGGCGAACGCGTTTCGGTGATCGGCCTTGGCGGCTGGCATCTCGGATTGCCGAAAAGCGATCGCGCGGCGGTGAGTTTGATCCATGCTGCCATCGACGCAGGCATCACGTTTCTCGACAACGCGTGGGACTACAACGATGGCCTGAGCGAGACTCGGATGGGCCAGGCGATTCGCGATCGCCGGGATCGCGTGTTTCTGATGACGAAGGTGTGCACTCACGGCCGCGACGGCAAAGTCGCGATGCGTCAACTCGAAGATTCGCTGCGCCGCCTGCGAACTGACTATCTGGATCTCTGGCAGATCCACGAAGTGGTCTTCGACGACGAACCGGAACGGCACTTTGCGAAGGGCGGCGTGGTGGAGGCGCTCGAGCGCGCACGCAAGGAGGGGAAGGTCCGTTATCTCGGGTTCACCGGACACAAGTCACCGGCGCTGCACCTGTCGATGCTGTCGCGTGGCTTTGCCTGGGACGCGTGTCAGCTGCCACTCAATTGCTTCGACGCCACGTTCAAGAGCTTCGAGCGAGAGGTGCTGCCGGTTCTGGACGCGCAGGGCATTGCGGCCATTGGCATGAAGAGCCTCGGCGGCGACGCCGGCCCGGTCAGGGCGGGCGTGGTGACGGCGCAAGCGGCCCTCGCCTACGCGATGAGCCTGCCGGTTGCGACCGTCGTGAGCGGAATCGATTCACGCCGCGTGCTCGAGCAGAACCTGTCGATCGCGCGCGGCTTCAAACCATTGACCGCACGCGCCCGCGCGAGCCTCAGAAAGCAAGTCGCCTCATTCGCGGCCGACGGTCGTTTCGAGCTCTACAAGATTTCCGCCCGCTTCGAGGGTGCGGAGGCCCGCAAGGTCCATGGTTTGCCGCCGCATGGGGAAATGCCGCTATGAGTGCGTGTCGCCTCACAGTCGTCTGCCGTAGTACACGTGGCTGACCAATTCCCCCTCGATCAACGCGACGTCAGGTAATCGGCCCCAGAGTTCGAACCCGCACTTCTTCAGCAAGTTCACGCTTGCCGTGTTTCGCTCGAGCAGAATGCCGAATAGCACGTGCTTTCCTAATCGCGGCGCCTCTTCGATCGCGTGCTGGACGAGAGCGATACCAATCCCCTGTCCACGCGCATCTGCGCGAACGTAGTACGAGATCTCGGCAGCGCGGCGAAGTGCGGCACGGCCCGGCCGATGAGCGCTGAGCGAGCACCAGCCGACAACCGCACCCTCGCGTTCAGCCACGTAGATGGGCAGGGTCGCGGGATCGTGGTCGCGAAACCATGCCAATCGCTGGTCGACGGTGATCGGCTCCAGATCGGCGGTGGCGAAACGCTGCTCGACCGCCTGGTTGTAAATCGCGACAATCGCCCCCAGATCGGCGAGCCCGGCCGTGCGGATCGTGATCATAAATTCGCTGTGGCCGCAGCCGCGTAGGGTAACATGCCGGGGACCGTCGGCGCGGATTCGGACGCGTTGAGGAGACCGATTCACGTGAGCACAAGACCGATCGACGATCTTTACCGGCAAGCGGCCGCTGCTGGCGGCATCGGTGTGTGGGACTGGAATCTGGACACCGGTGAAATCCGTGTCGATCCGTTCATCAAGGAGATTCTTGGCTTTACCGACGGCGAACTGCGCGATCACGTCGAGGACTGGGCTCGCTTGGTGCACCCCGACGACTCGCCCCGTGCGTTCCAACGGGTCGAGGCCCACATCAAGGGGGAGACCCCCTCGTACGACAATGAATATCGGATCCGGCACCGCGACGGCAGCTATCGATGGTTCCTTGCGCGTGGGTCGGTGAGGCGGAACGACGAGGGCACCGCCGTCAGGCTCACAGGAACGGTCATCGATGTCACAGAGCGCAAGCGCGCGGAAGAAGCGCTGCGTCAGGCGCAGGAGCTCAATCGCCGGATCGTCGACAGCACCGGCGACTGCGTCAAGATTCTCGACCTCGAAGGACGCCTCCTCTACGTCAATCCCGTCGGCATTCGTCTGCTCGAGATCGCGGACGTCGGCAAGCTGCTGAATCGTTCGCTCGCAGGCTTCTTCGACGGCGACGTCCGCGAGGCTGCGGAAAGCGCGGTGCTGAGCGCCCAGCACGGCGGCGCCGGACGTTTTCAGTACTTCATGCGAACGGGCTCAGGACACGCGAAATGGTTTGACGCGGTGGTGACGCCGATTACCGACGTCAACGGCGCGGTCGTTCAGCTGCTGGTGATCTCGCGTGATATCACCGAACGGCGGCTCGAGGACACCTTTCGAGCGGCGCAGCACCGGGTGCTCGAGATGATCGCCACGGGCATGCCGCTGCCCGACGTTCTCATGAATCTCGCACGTCTGGTCGAGGAACAGGCCGACGGCACGCAATGTTCCATACTGCTCCTCGATGAAGATGGAGTCACGGTTCGTCACGGGGCCGCTCCAAGCCTCCCTCCCGAGTACGTGGACGCGATCAACGGAATGGTGATTGGTCCGAGAACCGGCTCGTGCGGGACCGCGATGTACGAAGCCAGACGAATCATCGTCACCGACGTCCTCACCGATCCGCTGTGGGAAGACTATCGGGACGTCGCGCGCCGGTTTGGGTTTCGCGCCTGCTGGTCGACTCCGATTTTTTCGCCGAGGGAAAAAGTACTCGGCAGCCTGGCGATGTACTCTGCGCAACCGCGCCAGCCGCGCGACGAGGAGCTGCGGCTGATTGAAACCGCTGCGGATATCGCCCGCATCGCGATCGAGCAGCAGCGTGCCCACGACGCGTTACAGCACAGTGAGGCCCGCGTGCAGGGGATTCTGCGCGCCATCCCCGATTGGATGTTCCTGACCACGGTCGACGGTGCGCTACTCGACTACCACGTGAAGGATGCCTCGAAGCCGCATACGCCGCCGTGCGCCCTGAACAACATCAGAGAAGTCCTGCCTCCCGCGGTCGCCGACGTGCTGGCACGAGCGTTCGTACGCGCAAGCCAATCGGACATCACTGAGAAAGTCGAATACGCACTTGGGGCCGACGGCGTCGAGCAATTCTACGAAGCCCGCATCGTCCGTTGTGATGGCGACAAGATTCTCACCATCGTGCGCGACATCACCGCCCGGAAACAGGCTGAGCTCGAGGCAGATGCGCAACGGCGGCAACTGGCGCACCTGAGCCGGGTTGCAACGCTCGGCGAGTTGTCCGGCGCGCTGGCGCACGAGTTGGGCCAGCCGTGGACCGCGGTCCTCACCAATGCACAGGCGGCGCGCCACTTTCTCGATCGTCACCCCTTGAACGTCGATGAATTGCGCGAAGCGCTGAACGACATCATCCGGAATGGCAAGCGCGCCGGCGAGGTGATCGATCGGCTCCGCGCACTGCTAAGGAAAGAGGAGAGCGCGCGGCAGCCGATTGACCTGAGCGACGTGGTTCGCGAAGTGCTCGATCTGGCAGTCGGCGAGCTGACATCGCGGCGCGTCACCGTAAAGAGCGCGTTGACCACGATTCCGCCAGTGCTCGGGGATCGCGTGCAATTGCAGCAGGTCGTGCTCAATCTGGTACTCAACGCGTGCGACGCGATGAATAACACGCACGCAACCGAACGGCAGCTCGTGCTCTCGACCCGAGCGGCCAATGGCTTCGTGGAGCTGGCGGTGACGGATTGCGGTTCTGGGATCCCTGAGGGACAGCTCGAACGGGTGTTCGAGCCGTTTGTGACGTTCCGCGAACAGGGCCTCGGTCTGGGCCTGGCGATCAGCCGTTCGATCGTCATGGCGCACGGCGGGGCGATTCACGCGGAAAACAATCTCAGCGGCGGTGCTACGTTCCGGTGCGTGCTGCCGATCGTCGACGTCCACTCGTTGAAGCACGCGGTCTGATCGAATCAGATCAGACGAGCAGTCACACTCGAGCGTCAGAGGCGCGCGCCGAGCCATTTTTTGCCTCGTGAACGGTCGGCCTGCTTCTGAACGAATGGAGTTGGACGAAACCGCGCCTGGACATCATCGACATGCCGTGACCTCCGTTCTAAAACTCACTCCGAACGCCTCTGTCGATCGTTGCTCTCCCATACGCCGTTATCCGCCGACTCGTGCTGTTCAGGCTTCGCCTTGAGACTCGCCTTCTGCAGACGATCGTCGATGCGCTCCGCACTCGATATCCAGAGCTTCGTATCGATGGATATAAGCGCTGATGTCCGAGCGGTCAGCTGAATGCCCGCGTCACAAAAATCGCTCAAACATCGTTCCGGATCAGTCAAACACGAGTCGCGAAATTCGCCGTCGGTCAGGATCGTTCGCTCGGCGTGATGTAAGTAGAAGCTGATCATGGGGACGACATGATAGAGCGCGCCCTTCAGAAGAGCCGCTACAACAAGTCGAAAGCGGCGAGAACGCTCGGACTCACCCGGCAACAGCTCTACGTGCGGATGCGCCGCTACGGCCTCGAGTAGTCTCTCGTAAGAGAGCCCACGAGCAATAAGTGTGGCTTCCGCCTTCAGGCGGCAGTGTTTTCTTTCCATCAGCCGCGTCCGGGCTCGAACCACTCCGGTGCAGGATCCACGGCGGCTTCGATTTCGACGACGAATGTGCGATCGAGTTGGTCGACGATCGCGGCAATGTTCGCGACGATCTGCTGCCAGTTGGCGGTGTCGCCGATTGGATACTGGCGCGAGGCGTCGCGCGCCGTGACAGGTGGGAAGAGCGTCGCATTGAATCCCGGTCCGCGGACGCTGAACATGAACGTCACCGAACGGCTCCACGTTCCGACGTCGAGTTCCACATCGACGATGTGATTCGTCGCGGTACGTCGTCTCAGTGTGAACATGCCGCTCCCGCCGCGACAGTCGTAGCCGCGCGGCTTGAATGCCTCGACGAGCGTTGGTTTCAGCGGCCCGCTCGCGCCCAGCGCTTGCGGCCGCGCTTCGCCGGCCGGCGGCAGATCGAACGGCAGCCCGATGCGATCCAGGAGTGCCTTCATTTCCTTCTTGTACTTGATCAGGATCGGACTGACCGCTGCGGTGTCTTTCGGAATGGCCGCCGGCCTTGGACCGACGTTGGCGCTCCCCGGCGACGCCGTCAGCTCAGGGACAACGAACTGCGCCCTCTTCTTCGGTTTGCCGAGTCCGACGAGGATTGCTCCGACGTTGTGTGGTGGATCGGGGAGCGCCTTCGAAGTCGCCTCGCTCTCCACCGAATAGAAGGCCGTCAAGCTGCGGTTGCGGCCGTTGACCCACCAGCCGTCGGTCAGCGTGATCCCGGGATTTGGAGCCAAATTTCCCGGGAAGACGATCTGGCCGAAGTCGGAATGGTCGAAGTTCACGTGCACGGCATGGAACGGCAGCGATCGCGGAACGCCGTCCGCTAACGCGATCACGTCAGTCAGCGGGAACAAGGCTGACGAATGACTGTTCGTCAGGCGTCGAACCGGCGGCAGATTCGGGCTCAATGGCGGCGCATCATTCCGCTCGAGGCTCGCCAGGTGCGGGTATTTCTTGATCGCCCGCTCGACAGCCGAGGTGCGGCGAAGAATGGGCGGCCCATCGCTGAAACTTGCCTGGATCTTTGCCTCGAGTCCGTTCGACTGGAACAGCGCCGCGATGCGTCGAACCAGAGCACCAAGCGGCTCCTTCCGATCGGTCTTGAATTCGACCTGAACTGAGACGTGCATCGGTTCCCTCGCCATCGCTGCGCGAATTCCTCAGCGGTCTGCGCGCGAGATCCTCAGCTCCCCCTCGAACTACCTGAAAGCGAGGCTCTGGAGGAACTGATCGAATGCGGTGCCGGCGCTTTCGACGGTCTTGGCCGGGCCGGTGAGCTTGATGAAGTACGGGCCCTTCGGCGTCTCGACCACCGTGGCACGCATCCGGAACCCCGGCTTGTTGTAGTGGTCGCTCGAACCGGGCCGCATCTCAGCGACGTAGGTCCCGCTGACGTCGAGGCTGGTCAGCTTCAGCCCATTCACCGTCGCGGTCGCTCGAACCGGATCTTTGGTCGACTGAACCTGCGACGCCCACCGCTGCAGGTTCGCGTCGACGGATCCACCGCCTCCGGCAAAGTAATAAATGATCACCTCGCCGTCCTCCGGGTCTCCGGCAGCTTTTGGCACGACGAACTCTGCAACCCGCATTGAGCTGGCCGGCGGTCGCGTCGTCCAGGCCGCGGGCTTGGTGAAGCTCAGTGTGCCGGCTTGTGCGGCGACAGCAGCAATCAGCAACGTCGTCAGAAAGGGTGTGAACATAGCGACATCCTAGCCGATTGAACGTTTCTCGCCGAGCTCGCTGAGGATCTCACGCGCTACGCGCGATCAGTTGCGCCCGTCGTGCGAGAACAGCCCGCCAAGCATCGGACGGCCGGCGAGCGCCGTGTGCCAACCATACACGGCTAGAGCGAGGACCGCTGCAACCATCAGCCAGGAAGAGGGGGCATAGGCGACCGAGGAGTCGATCGCAACCGGTACGAGCGTCAACAGCAAGCTGACGAACGATGCCACCAGGATGGTGAGCAGCCCGAAACGGACGGCGACCAGCACGACCACGGTCTGAACGGCGGCGAACACCACGACATCGACTGCAGACGGGGCAAACTGATCGGCCGGTGCGTTGGCGAGCAGCCAACCGCCATGCGTGCCGATGTACGTGAGGGTCAATGCCACCACCATCGCTGAGACCGCACGCGCACGACGCCTCAGGAGCACTGCAAACACGAACAGCAGAAAGAACGTCAACATCGCCCCGCTCCACACGGGAATACTCATGACCGACCCGATGATGCGGGAGAGTGCGAAGCGACCGCCGAGCAGGATGTCGCTCGAAGCGGCGACTCCATCGAACGGACTGCTGGAGGCACCGACCGGGAACTGCACGGCGTGCCCCAACCCACGACGGATCTTGACGTGGAGTCCAAGGATCAAGGCGTCGCCGATCGCGAGGAGTACGCCAGCGAGGATGTCGCGTCCGACCAGTGGATCGCGAATCCCGCCTGCGAGCAATCGACTCCATCCGATCATGATCTCGGGCCAGACGCGACGGAGATGTGGTTCGAGCGCCATGTAGAGGACCCAGGCAAACATGGCGACGGTGGGGATGAGGAGCGATCCTCGATACAGGACCTGCAAGTCACCGGTCTGCAGCGCATTACTCACCGCGCCGGCCGCAAGTATGAACAGGCTGAGCCGCAGCGCTCCCCGTCGATCGCCGCGGCCACGTCGCAGATTGTGGAGCGCCAGCAGTCCGCTGATCACGATCGCGAGTGGTGCCACGATCGTTCGCATCCGGATACCGACACGCTCTCCGGATGTGTTGACCAATGGTGGCTCGATATTTCTGGGTCGGGTCCAGGGCGCAACCATTTCGAAAAACACCGGCTTTCCCATTGCCGCTGCCACCTCAACGCGAATGGGCACATCTGGACGATCTGGATACGTGCCGCGCCATGCCGCGCGCGCGTCCGCGAAGATCGGAGGGATCCATTGAGGAGTCGTCGGCACGAACTGTCCGATGGGAAGTCCCGCCTCAGTGAACAGCGGTTTCCAATCCATTGGCGCGACTGCAGCGCGCTCGCCG
>JBPYFA010000414.1:0-4070 GCA_051986585.1 Vicinamibacterales bacterium
GAGGACGATTGGCAGGTATTGTGTCGATTCACGATATCGCTGTGCAGTCGCGAAACAGGAACAGCGATGTTCCTTCGGATGCTGTGCTCGACGCCTTCGTCGCAATTACAGCACCGGCTCAGGTGTCCGTCACCGCTTAGGGCGTTTGAGTTACTCGAAATCAGAAGAACGCGAGGAGGCTGCGTCGTGCCTCCTCGCTCTCGCGTGTGGCTGGTCCTTTTCTGGTGTACTCGTCAAGCAGCTCAGTGTTCAGGTCAATGGGAAGCGGTTTTCCGCTTACCAGGCCCATAGATCACCTGTCCGGCCAGCGCGCCCGTATGCCGTTCGTTGTCGACCGTAAGTACGCCGTTGACGATGACGTACTTGATGCCGACGGGGAACTGGTGCGGTTCCTCAAAGGTGGCGCGATCGATCACACGATCCTGATCGAAGATCGTCACGTCGGCGGCGAGCCCTTCCTTTAGCCGTCCTCGATCGGCGATGCCAATCTTGTCAGCGTTCATGCTGGTCATCTTCTTCACCGCTTCCGGCAGCGAGATGACCTTGAGGTCCCTCGCGTAGCGACCCAACACACGCGGGAACGTTCCGTAATACCGGGGGTGTGGATGCGTACGGCCAGTCGGGCCGTCGGGGCTCACCGCGCTCCCGTCGGAGCCGATCGACGTCCACGGCTGCTTCAGGATCAGCTGCATGTCAGGCTCGGAGTGATGAAAGAAGACCGTCGGCACACTGCCGCCTTCTTCCAGCAGCACGTCGAACAGCACGTCGGCCGGATGGCCGCCGCGCGCGGCAATCAGATCGCTCATGCGCTTGCCCTGGAACGGCCGGTTGCGATCGCTCTTGAGCGCCACGAGGATCATTCCAGCCCACCCATCTCCGGTCGCGAGGTAGTGGTTGTACCAGTTCGGAAGGCCGTTCATGATCTCTTCGCGCATCCGTTTCCGTGCCGCGGGATCCTTGAGGCGCTCGAGCATTTTCTCGCGGCCGCCGTCGTGCGCCCATGGTGGAATGATTGCGGAGAGATTGTTTTGGCCGGCGGTGTACGGGTACACGTTCGCGCGAATGTCGTATCCCTCGTCGCGTGCCTTCTGAACCATCGCGATGATCTCGTTCGCCCGACCCCACAACTTCTTGTGCGCGATCTTCATGTGGAGGATGTCGACGTGAATATTCGCCCCTTTGCCCACCTGGATCGCTTCGTCGACGGCGCGGAAGACCCCTTCGCCTTCATCGCGGATGTGCGATGAATAGATGCCGCCGTACTGTCTGGCGATCTTTGCCAGTTCGATCAGATTGGCAGTCGTCGCCAGGCTCGAAGGGGGCTCCAACAGCGCCGTCGAGAGGCCCATGGCGCCTTGTTCCATTGCCTGCACGATCAGGCTCTTCATTTCATCGAGCTCGTGTGGCGTCGCCGGCGACTGGCCGTACCCCTTCACATACGTCCACACCTGTTCCTCGCCGACATACGAGGCAATATTCGTCGCCATGTGCTGCCGTTCGAGCTTCGCAAAGTACTCGCCGAGTGTCGTCCAGTCGACGGTCACACCGTCGGCTCTGGCGCGCGCTTCTTCCGCTCCTGGCTTGATCGGTCCCGCCGACCGCGATTCGCCAAGCACCATCGTCGTCACACCCTGCCGGATCATGCTTTCGGCTTTGGGCTCAACCAGGATGGTGTAGTCCGAGTGGTTGTGCATGTCGATGAAGCCTGGCGCGACGGTCAAGCCTGAGGCATCGATCCGGCGCGTCCCCGTTGCGGTGCTGAGATCGCCGATCGTGACTATGCGCCCGCCGCGAATCCCCACGTCGGCGCGGACGGCGGGAGTGCCTTCGCCGTTGAGCACCGAACCACCCGTGATCAGGATGTCGTAAGGCTGTTGCGCTGCGGTACGAGCGCAGGCAGAGGCGAGCAGCAGACAGAGCAGGACGACGGGTCGGCGTGTCATGGCGGGTAGAATACTACCGCCGGTTTCAGACTCATGGCTCGTGGACCATTAACCCTCGAAGAACTCGCACCGTATCATCGGGATGGGTTTGTCCTGGCGCGTTCGCTGTTCGATCCGGGCGAGATCGCGTATCTTCGCCGCGCCGCCAAGGAGGACAAGGCGCTCGACGACCACGCGTTCGGTCGGGCCGACGGCGAAGGGGGAGTGGTGAGGCTGTCGCTCTGGAACCAGCCAGGCGACGGCATTTACGGCATGTTCGCGAGGTGCCGCTCAATCGTGGACACGTGCGAGCGGATCCTTGGTGACGAGGTTTATCACTACCATTCGAAGATGATCATGAAGGAGGCGCGGGTCGGCGGGGCGTGGACGTGGCATCAGGACTACGGCTACTGGTACGACAACGCGGTCTTGTTTCCCGATCTCGTCAGCGCGTTCATCGCGGTAGATCCGGCGACGCGCGAGAACGGCTGCCTGCAGGTGCTGCGCGGCTCTCACCTGTGCGGCCGCGTGAACCACGTGCGGGCCGGCGATCAATCGGGCGCCGACCCCGAACGCGTGGCGGAAATCGCAAAGCGGCTTCCCCTTATGTACATCGAGATGGAGCCTGGCGACACGCTCTTCTTTCACGCGAATCTTCTGCACCGGTCGGATCAGAACCGGTCCGAGCATCCGCGTTGGTCGCTGATCTGCTGTTATAACGCGAAGCGGAACGATCCCTACCGGGAGTCGCGTCATCCACGTTACACGCCGCTCGCAAAGGTCGAGGACGCCGCGATCACCGCGGCTGCCGCGAGACGCTTCGCTGACGCGGGCAACGTGGACTGGCTCGATCGATCTCGATAGTCAGCGCGTGCCGATCGTCAAAAACCCGCTCAGTAGATGTCCGACGAGAGTTCGTTCGGGTCAGTTCGGTTCGCAGGTCTCAGCCGCTGACATGGCCTTTTCCCGGGCCAGGTCATCCTCGTCATCACGGATGCTGGGTTGGATGACGTCGATGTCCAAATCAAAATAGCGGCACACAGCGCGGCGCGATCGATTCAGAATTCGAAGATTCACGTCGGGATCTTCTGGGGGAGAAAAGCTCAGCAGATCCAAGCCGCGGGTGTCGAGAACGATACACTGGTTCACGTAGTTGTCCATCACCTGGCTTTCTCCACTCCCTACCAGTCCGTGAGACAACATTTGGGCGGTGAGATCGAAAACGGAATCGATTTTCGGCGCCGAATCAATCTCCAGTCTCAAGCCAAGGGTTCTCGGCGTCGGCTTCCCTGATGCCTTGCTGGACTTCTGCCCAGCGCTCGCGGGTGGTTTCTCAGACGGCGGATTGCTATCCAATTCTCGGAATGGGAGATTGTTCCAGACTCCGCCATCGACGTAGACACCACATGGCGGGCCTTTGCCCTCGCTGCGCCGTTTTATGACGTATGGCTTGAACACCCAGGGCAAACTCATGGAGATTCTTACCGCATCGGCGACCGGGAAGGTAGGTGTCTGTTTTCGAGAGAATAACTGCGTCTTTCCGGACCGGAGATTGGTGCCGGTAAACAGCAGCTCTTTGTGGAAAGTGTCCCAATGCTCCTGAAACGTAACGTTGTTGTATGCCGTCGCCAACCCTCCCTTCTTCTTGGCTACAGCCTGTCGCAGCAGTGATTCGAACAGGATCCGAGCCGCTTGGCCGGAAAACAATCCCATGTCGTTCGGGAGATATGCAAAGTAGTAGTTGATTTGTTTGAGTAGCACCTCGGCCACCGGCGGCACTTTGATTCCGCTAGACTTCAGACTGGAGAGAAGCTTGTCGCGTTGTTGTGTCAAGAGCAGTCCCAACAACGACGTCACGCTCGCAGGCGGCGCAATACTCGAAACGACGGCTGCCGCGACTGCTCTTGCGGTCCCCGGCTCGTCACCGGCTGCCATCGCCTGAATCCACGCTTGAATATCGCCCCTGATGAAGGCTTGCTCGGCCGCCGAGTCTTCGGTGACCTCCACACCTGACGTTCCCACTTCCGGCCTGACCCTCGGCTTGGGCGGATCGTAGAACGAGTCAAAATCCGTATTCTTCAGGAACGCACTCAGCGATTTGAAGTCGTAGCCGATGGACAGTAAGAACGCGGTGATTGCTCCGGCTGA
>JBPYFA010000415.1:0-2656 GCA_051986585.1 Vicinamibacterales bacterium
CCCGCGCGAGCTGCTGAATCGCTGGATCGTTCCCCTCGAGAGCCGGGTGGACTTCCTCACGCTGCAGAGCGGCCAGAAGTTCGAGATCCCGTTCATGACCATGATTGTCTTCGCGACGAATATTCGACCGGCCGAACTCGTCGACGAAGCGTTCTTGCGCCGCATCCAGTACAAGATCTTCGCCGAAAGTCCGACCGTCCAGGATTTCAAAACGATCTTCGGCGCGTGCTGCCGCGATCTCGGAGCGACCGCCGATCCGGGCGTGGTCGAGAACCTGCTCGAGAGTTACTATCGGCCGCACAACATTCCGCTGCGCGGCTGCCATCCACGCGATCTCATCAAGCAAGCGTTGTCGCTCGCCTCGTATCTGGGCCGGCCGGCGCATGTGACTCCGGAACTGCTGCACGCCGCGTGCAACAGCTACTTCGTGAACGACCGTGAGGTCTCGCCGGTCTACGCGTGACGTTCATATGCTGATGACCGCCGGGGTGCTCGTCTTCCTGTCGCAGGCCGGGCTGGGGATGGCCTCCCCTCACAGCCCGATCGTGCCTGCCGCCAGTGCTTCGTCACCGGCCAGCCTGGCCGTCCGGATCACGTCGCCACTGGGGCGAACCGGGACGGCCGACAGTGTTCGAATCGTCGCGCAGATCCAGTGCGGACAAGGCGCAGATGTCGGCCCGGTTCGTTTTTATATCGACGGGAAGTTGTTCCAGACCGACACCGACGGCGCACCCTACGTCGCGGAGTGGGTCGACGAGAATCCGTTCGAGCGTCGAGAAATCGCGGTCGCCGTTACCGACTCGGCCGGTCATGAGGCACGCGACAGCGTCGTGCTTGAACCCTTCGACATCGTCGAAGAATCGGACGTCACGAGCGTGCTGGTTGACGCCTCGGTGCAGGATAAGACCGGCCGCTTCCTGAAGAACCTTCCCCCGTCTGCGTTCACGGTCCTCGAGGACGGAGTTCCGCAGGCGCTGGATCTCGCCCGCCAGGAATCGGTCGGCGCCACCTACGCCCTGTTGGTCGACAGCAGCGGCAGCATGTCGCGCCGCCTCGACTTCGTTCAGCGGACGGCAGGTTTGCTCTACGACTATCTCACTCCACTCGACCGCACGATCGTCGCACCGTTTTCCAAGAGTCTGCTGTCGGTCACCGGCCCGACTGACGACCGGCGGACCGTCGCAGACGCAATCCGCGCGATCCGCAGCAGCGGCGGCACCGCCATCCTTGATTCTCTGGTGCAGCTGGCCAACGGTTTTCCGGAATCAGAAGGTCGGCGGGTGGTGATCCTGATCACCGATGGCTACGACGAGAACAGCGTGTCGACAATCGACGACGCGATCACGGCGCTCAAAGCGGCACGGCTCACAGTGTATGCGGTCGGGATTGGTGGGGTCGCCGGCGTGTCGTTGAAAGGCGAGAAGATGTTAAGGCGGCTCACCGCCGAAACAGGAGGTCGGGTATTTCTGCCGGCGACGGAGTCGCAGCTCGAAGTGGTGCACACCGCGCTGGTGGAAGAAGTGCACAACCGATATCTCCTCACCTACACCCCGAAGAATCAGAATAAGGACGGGAAGTGGCGGGAGATCTCCGTGCAAGTGCCAGACCCGACCTATCACGTCGCGGCACGCCCCGGCTACTTTGCACCGAAGCCTGCGCCAGTACGACCGACAATCGAATTCACGGCCACCGATCCGACCGGAGCGTACTTGTCAGTCTCGGCCGACGACATCGCCGTCATTGAGGACGACGTCCCGCAGCACATCGAGTCATTTCACGAGGCGACTCAACCGGTTTCCATCATTCTCGCGCTCGATGCCAGCGGGAGCATGCGCCGGCGCGAAGCAGATGTCGTTGCGAGTGCTCGAGCGTTTGCGGCCGCCCTCCGCCCCGAAGACAAACTCGGCGTGATGCTTTTCGCCGACGACGTAACGCTCGTTCAGGATCTGACGACCGACCGCACGTCCGGTAACCAGGCGATCGACAGCTATAAGACCGGCGGAGGCACGGCGCTCTACGATGCGATATCGACAGCGCTGAGTCGGCTCGAGCATACGGAAGGCCGACGAGTGATTGTGGCAATGACCGACGGACGGGATGAGAACAACCCCGGCACCGCACCCGGCAGCACGCACACGCTGGCCGACATCAAGCGCCAGCTCAAAGAGACCGGCACGACGATGTTCGCGATCGGCCTTGGGACCAAAGTCGATGCCGCACCGCTCAAAGAGCTGGCAGGTCTCAGCGGAGGACGGGCGCTGCTGCCCGAGGATGTTTCGCAATTGGGAACTGAGTTTCAGCGCGTCGTCGAGGACCTGAGGCGGCGCTATGTCGTCGCGTATACGTCAACCAACAGCGAACGCAACGGCCAGTGGCGCAACGTCAGTATCGGGCTCAACTCTGCACCAGAGGTTACGGTGCGGAGTGCGGGCGGATACAGCGCGCCCGAACGGTAGGCGCGACAGGCGCGCGGCAACTGGTACGAACGGGAGGAACAAAGATGCGCACATCAGGAGGACGTGGAGCAGACGCGTGGATGCTCGTGATACCGGTCGCAGCGCTGCTGGTCGCCGGGACGATGTCGGCCGGCGGCTTCGACGGGATGCTGCTGCAAGTCGAGAGCGCCATCCGACACACGTTCAACGCAGGTTTGAGC
>JBPYFA010000416.1:0-6723 GCA_051986585.1 Vicinamibacterales bacterium
TAAAGACCGCTTCACAATACTGGAGTTCGTCGCGGGGTGTCAACGCGCTAAGCCGTTGCTACTGAGTAGCTTCCGCCAACGTTCCAAAGAGGAACGTGAAATTGCGGGTCACCAGGGCGGCAAGTTCGCTCGGCGACACGCCGCGAATCTCGGCCAGTCTCCGAACGACCTCCACGACATGCGCCGGTTCGTTTCGCTTTCCTCGATGCGGAACCGGCGCGAGGTAGGGAGCGTCCGTTTCGGCCAGCACGCGATCGTCGGGCGCGATTCTCGCGGCCGCCCGGATCGACTCCGCTCGCGGGAACGTCACAATGCCGGCAAAGGACAGATGGAAACCGAGCTCGAGCGCCGATCGCGCCATGGTCTCGTCGCCGGTAAAGCAGTGGAACACGCCCCGCAAGCGGCCAACTCCGGCGTCGCGGAGGATTGCAAAGGTATCGTCGGTCGCCTCACGGGTATGAATAATGACTGGAAGCTGCAGCTCGAGCGCCAAATCGACCTGTGCCCGAAAAATCTCGCCTTGGACGTCGCGCGGCGAGAAGTCGTAGTGATAATCGAGACCGATCTCGCCAATCGCGCACGCCCGGTACGACTCCACGTCGCGCCGAACGGTCTGACACGCCTCGTCGATCCGTCCCGTGAATTCACCGGCGCGATGAGGATGAACGCCTGCGGCGAATCGCACGGCAGGCCAGGCCTGACGAACGCGTGCGGCCCCTGCGGCCTCGGATTGATCGCCGGCCGAGAGAATGCAAAGCGCACTCGAGAGGCCCGCGTCGCGGGCGCGGTCGACCACAGCATCGAGATCGGCGGCGAACTCTTCGCCCGCGAGATGACAATGCGAATCGATCATCTGACTCGCGTGCCGGGTGCGATCTCCTTGTCGAAGCCGACAAGCGTCGGACTGCCACCATCGGGACTCGCCGCCAGCACCATCCCGTTGGATTCAATGCCCATCAGCTTCGCCGGCTTGAGGTTGAAGACCATCACGACCGTTCGTCCCACCAGTGTGTCCGGTTCGTAGGCCTCGGCGATACCGGCCACAAGCGTCCGCTGCTCCGCGCCGACATCGACGCTCAGTTTGATCAGCTTGCGGGAATTCGGAACCTTCTCGGCCGCAAGAACCTTGGCCGTCCGAAGCTCCACCTTCATGAAGTCGTCGATGGAAAGCCTGTTGTCGCTCGCGGTTGGCGCGACCGCCGCTGCTGGGGTCGCGGCCGGCGCTGCTGCGGGTGCGGTGGGTGCCGCCGGAACCGCCGCGGGGGGGGCCGGCGAAGGCGCCTGAGCGGCGCCGCTATTCTTTGTGTCTTCCACGCGTGTGCTCCTTTGAGTCGTATCCGATCGCGGCCACAGCGCGTCGGCCTTGACAATGGTTCGTTCGCCGCCCGGCTGCCATTCGGCATGAGCCAGCCGGATCTCGCCGGGCTTTCGCGTTTCGCCGACGCGCCGCAGAATTTCGGCCGCTGATTTCGGCATGATCGGCAGCAGCAGAATCGCGGTGATGCGAATCGCTTCCGCGACGTCGAACAATGTCTGACTCAGGACGTCTGCCTGAGCCGCGTCACGGGCCAGTACCCACGGTTCACTGCTGGCAATGAATTCGTTTGCTGCGTCCACAATGCGGAATGCGGCGCTCGCGCCTCGTTCGAGCGCAAACACATCCATGGCGGAGCGATATTCCTCGACTGCTGCGGTCGCGATCTGCGAGAGCCGCCCCGGTGACAACGGGCCGGTCAGCCGGCCGTGGCGATATTTCTCCGCCATCGCCGCAATCCGGCTCACGAGGTTCCCGAGATTGTTCGCCAGATCGACGTTATATCGATCCTCGAACCGCTCCCACGTGAAGTCTCCATCGTTGCCAAACGCGATCTCCTTCACCAAATACAGTCGAAGCGGATCCGGACCGAACTTCTGGGCCGCGTCCAGTGGCTCGATGCTCGTGCCGAGCGATTTGCTCATCTTCTCGCCGCGGAAGTTCACCCATCCGTGTCCGAAGATTTGCTTCGGCACGCCCAGACCGGCGCTCATCAGCATGGCTGGCCAGATGACGGCGTGAAATCGCGTGATGTCCTTGCCAATCACGTGCAGATCGGCCGGCCACCACTTCCCCACCATTTTCGGGTTTGTTCCGTACCCAACCGCACTGATGTAGTTGATGAGCGCGTCGACCCAGACGTAGATGACGCTGCCGGGATCGTCGGGCATCGGGATTCCCCAGGCCTGACCCGCCCGGCTGACGGAGATGTCCTCCAGGCCGGATTCGAGAAGCCGAAGAATCTCGTTGCGCCGTACCTCGGGCACGAGAAAATCGTCATGCCATTCGAAATGATGCCGTAGCCGCTCGGTGTACTTCGAGAGGCGGAAAAAGTAGTTCTTCTCGCGGATCCATTCCGGCTTCGTCCGGTGGATCGGACAGTTACCGTCGATCAGGTCCTTTTCCTGTTTGAACGCTTCGCAGGAAACGCAGTACCAGCCCTCGTAGTGCCCCTCGAAGATGTCGCCCGCGGCCGACATCTTCCTGACCAGTTCCTGCACACTCGCCTTGTGGCGCGGCTCCGTCGTTCGGATGAAATCGTCGAACGAAATGTCGAGACGCTTCCACACGTCGAGGAATTCGATCGCCATGCGATCGCAATACGCCTGCGGATCCTCGCCGAGTTCCCTCGCTTTCCGGAACACGTTCTGCGAGTGTTCATCATTGCCCATCACGAAATGGGTATCGATGCCGCACAACCGCTTGTAGCGGGCGATCACATCGGCGGCAATCTTCTCGTAGGCGGTCCCCAGATGCGGACGGCTGTTGACGTAGTCGATTGCGGTCGTCAGGTAGAACCTTGGCATGGAATCCCTAATCCCTAATCACTGATCCCGAATCGCTAATCCTTGAATCGCTAATCCTTGAATCGCTAATCCTTGAATCGCTAATCCTTGAATCCTCGAACCCGGCTTTCGCGAGCTACCCAGGCGAAGCTGTCACGCCCCACTACGGACTGCGAACTCCGAGTCGCGAATTCCGAACCACGAACTTGCGAACCACGGATTGCGACCCGCGAATCGCGAATCGCGAATTGCGAACCGCGAACCGCGAATTGCGAACCACGAGTCGCGAACGGCGAATCGCGAACAAGAGATTATCAGCTGTTTCGCTCCAGCCACGCCCGCATCGCGATCGCCTGCACCTCTTTGATCGGGACCCCACGTTCGGCAGCGACTCGGGCACAGTCGTCGAATTCGGCAGCCGCGTTCAACACGCGGCCGCCGCGGCTCGCAACCTTGATCTGCAACCGCCCGAGCGGAGTCTCGACCGTGACGATCTTGCGGTCCAGCGTATCGCGCCGCATCTCCTGGTAGCGAACACCGATTGTCGTCGTGTGCGTGAAGAGCACGGCCGTGACGGCCTCGCGCTTGTCTGGTGGTGCGATGATCGTCACCAACGTACCCGGCCGGTTCTTCTTCATCTGCACCGCGGCATAAAAGACGTCCAGCGACCCGGCTTCCCCAAGACGATCCATCAACGGACCGAACAGTTGCGGATTCATGTCGTCGATTTCGCATTCGATCTGGACGACAGTTTCTCCGGCCGGCGATTGGGCCCGCTCGCCCCGCAGCACGCGCAGCACGTTCGGCGTGTCTTTCGGATCTCGGTCTCCGGCGCCATAGCCGATTCCGTCGACGCTCATTCCCGGCAACGGTCCGAACTCGCGCGCGTATCCAGTCAAGAGCAGCGCACCGGTCGGCGTGACCAGTTCCATCGTCCCGTTGCCGTAAATCGGCACTCCGGTCAGCAACCTGGCCGTTGCCGGAGCGGGCACTGGAAAGACGCCGTGCGCGCAGCGGACTGTGCCTCCGCCGACGTTGAGCGGCGAGGCGACGATATCGCTGACCCCAAACCATTCGAACGCGTAGACAGCTCCGACGATGTCGATGATCGAGTCGAGCGCGCCAACCTCGTGCAGGTGAACTCGCTCGATTGGAGTGCCGTGAATAGAAGCCTCCGCTTCGGCCAGGCGCTCGAACAGGTGAACGGCGCGATCCTGGCCCGATGTGGACAGCGACGAACGCCGAATCGCTGCCACGATGTGTTTCAGGTGATGGTGCCGGTGTGCGCCGCCGTTGGCAGCGTCTGCGGCGTGCTCGATCAATCGAAACTTCGTGGCCGACAGACCCGCGCGAGTGACCCGCTCCGCGGTCACTTGCCCGTATTCGATGGCGAGACTGCCGAGTGCCTCACGCAACCCGGCCAGCGGAAGCCCGAGGTCGACGAAGGCCCCGAGGATCATGTCGCCCGAGGCGCCCGAGAAACAGTCGAAATACAACGTTGCCAAAACTAGAACACGCCTTCTTCCTTGAAGCTGTAGTACCGCACGTCGGCCAGGATGAGGTGATCGATCACATCGATTCCCATCAGCACACCAGCCGCCGCCAGCCGTCGCGTCAGATCCACGTCGTCCGGGCTCGGCCTGGGATCGCCGGAGGGGTGGTTGTGAAAGAGCACCAGGGCGGCGGCGCCCGCCGCCGCGGCCGCGCCGAACACCTCGCGCGGATGGACGATGCTGGCATCGAGCGTGCCGACCGATAACACGAGCGTCCGAATGACGCGCCGCTTCGTATCGAGCAGCACGACCCCAAACTGCTCGACGCTGCGGCTGCCGTACTGTGGCAGCAGATATTCGGCCGCGGATCGCGCATTCACGATCTGAACGCGCTCGCGCGACGGCCGCGTCAGCGTTCGCCGCCCGAGTTCGACTGCGGCGAGAATCTGCGCCGCCCTCGCGCGTCCGATGCCCGGGACCGCGCACAAGTCCTCATAGCGCGAACGAACCAGACCGTGTGCCCCGTCCGCCGCTTCGAGGACCGCGTTCGCCAGATCGAGCGCGCTGACGCGAGAACGGCCGTGACCGAGCACGATCGCCAGCAGTTCGTTGTCGCCCAGCGCCGTCGCGCCCAGGCGCTGAAGCTTCTCACGCGGCCGATCGTGGGTCGCGATGGTCTTCATCGTACACCATACCCTGCTATACTTTTGTGCTGATGTCTCGCCTGTCCGTCCTGCTGGGGACGACCACCTGCGCGGTCATGCTCTTGGTAGCCTGCTCGGCACCGCCAACGAAGGAGATCGATCGAGCGCAGCAGGCAATCGACGCCGCACGAGCCGCCGGCGCCGAACAGTACGCGCCCGAGGCCTTCACCGCCGCCACCAGTGCGCTGCAGCAATCGCATGAAGCGGTCGATCAGCGGGACTATCGGCTCGCCCTTTCACGGGCGGTCGACGCCAGCGATCGCGCTCAGGAAGCGGCACACACCGCCGCAGAGAACAAGGCCAAAGCCCGTACGCAGAGCGAAGGCTCCGTCAACACCGCGAACGCCGCCGTGATGCATCTCCAGGCGCGCCTCAAGGCGGCGGAAGAAGCAAAAGTGCCTCCCAGGGAACTTGCGCCGGCGAAGCAGACGCTCAAAGATGCGGAAGCGTCGCTGCAAAAAGCACGCGCACTGCTCGCCGCCCAGAACTATGCGGGCGCGAACCAGGTGGTGTCAGGACTGGACGAGCAGATTCGTTCGGAAATTCGCGTGGTGGAAGCGGCGATCACGCTGCGAACCGCAAGACGGCCGCCCAAAAAGAAGTAGCCACATCGCAGAGGGTGCGGCCTGCCGGCCGCGCCGCGATCGCAGATCTTGTGAACCTTCCGCGATTGGTGAATTGGTGAATTCGCGAATTGCTATGATTCGAACGGCGCGAGCCACGCCGCTTCGGCGATCAACTCCGCCCACCCGGTGAGAAACAGACCGTCGTCCGTCCATTCGACGCGCTGAGACCCGCCGGGCGACACGATCTCGAGGTCGCGTGCGGCGCCGCCAAACTGGATCGCCGCAACCGCTGCGGCACATGCCCCGGTTCCCGATGCCTCTGTCGGCCCCACACCGCGTTCCCAGATCAGGATCCGAACCCGATCCGGCGCTTCCACCGCCGCCAACTCCACGTTCGTCCCTTCGGGAAAATGCGGATGGACGGCAAGCTTCGACGCAATCGTCTGCAATCGATCGTCGGTGACCTCTCCGAGCACGACACACTGAGGGTTTCCAACTCGCAACGTGATCACGTCTGTCGGCGTCCCTCCGACATCGAGCGTGATTTTCGCGACCTGTTCCGGCGTCCCCATCGCCGCCCGAAACGTATAACGTCCGCCCTCGTACGAGAGCAGCTCCAACCGCTTCACGCCGGCATCGGTCTGGATCTCGATCGGTGCCTGCTGGCCGGGCATCGCCACGCCACGCTGCGACGCGATCCAGGCGCCAAGACAGCGCACGCCGTTACCGGATACTTCCGACCGGCTTCCATCGGCGTTGAGCAAGCGCATCGAAGCTCCCGACGGCGTCGTCGAATACACGATCAGGCCGTCGGCACCGATCCCCCGATGCCTGGCGCAGATCGCCTGCGCCAGCGCCGGCAGATCCTTCGTCCCCTGCACCGCTCTGGACTCCACCAGAACGAAATCGTTCCCGAACGCATGAGCTTTGACGATCATGATCGGCCTCATTTACGGCAGAACGCCAGAAGATGCCATCCAAACCGCCGCACCACCGATCGTGGCAGGGCGTTAAAGGCACCGACGAAGCATGTGTTGAACAGCGTACCCTTCCATCCACCGTGAAGGCGGGACTTCACCGGAAATCGCTCCTCGACGATGCGAGTCTCGGAAAAGCCATGGAGGAGCTGACGAAATTCCC
>JBPYFA010000417.1:0-20244 GCA_051986585.1 Vicinamibacterales bacterium
CTCAAACACCAGGTGGCTGGCACCTCATCGGACGCACGCGGGCGAAGCCATACGATCCCGGGCGCGCCAATCCGTTCCTCTTCAAAGTGGGAGACACGGTCCGGTTCCACCCGATCGATCGCGACCAGTTCGAACGGACCGCCTGATGTCTCTGTTGGTGTTGCGCCCCGGAATGCTGACCACCATCCAGGATCTCGGACGATGGGGCTATCAGGGCAGCGGAGTGCCGGTCGCCGGACCGATGGATTCGTATTCACATCGGCTGGCGAATTCGATGCTCGGCAATCCGGACGGTGCGGCAGCTCTCGAGATCACTTTGATCGGTCCGGAGCTTGAAGCCACCGCTCTTACCACGTGTGTCGTACAAGGCGCGCGATTTGACGGGAGCGTGAATGGTCAAGCGGTGGATTTGTATCGGCCCGTCGTTCTGCCTCCAGGCGGCCGTTTGCGGTTCGGCATGCGCAAGGCTGGTGTGCGTGCAACGTTGGCGGTCAAGGGTGGCATCGACGTGGCGCCGGTACTAGGTAGTCGATCCACTAGCGTAGCAAGTGGTATGGGGCCGTTGGGTGGAAGGGCACTTGTGGCGGGTGACCTCCTTCCGGTGGGCGCCGAACCAGCAGGCACCAGAATGAGCGGACGCCCCTTGGCACTGCCGAATGGTGGCGCTCGCCTCCGGCTCATTCCCGGTCCGCATCAGGCCATGTTCACGGTCGATGCAATGGGCCGGCTGCTCAGTTCGCGGTTCATCATCACGCCGCAGTCCAATCGAATGGGCTATCGACTCGATGGGCCTCCACTCGTTCATGCCGCGGGTGCTGACATCCTGTCGGACGCGACGCCGATCGGCTCACTGCAGGTTCCTGGCTCTGGTCAGCCAATTCTCCTGATGGCGGATCGACAGACGACCGGGGGCTATCCGAAGATTGCCACCGTCATCACGGCGGATCTCCCCGTTGCCGGCCAACTCGCGCCGGGCGATTGGATTGAGTTTGTCGAGTGCACGCGCGCGGAAGCCGTCGCGGCGCTGCGAGAACAGGAATCTGCGCTGCAGGGACCTCCAGCATGAACGGCCTCGAAGGCCAACTCACGTCGACGTGCGGTGAGGGCCACGTGCGCCGCGACGTACTGCTCGGGCCGCTCACGACGTTCAAGGTTGGCGGGCCGGCTGACTGGCTGATCGACGTGCATCGCGGAGATGTGCTGACGCAGGTATTGGCAATCGCGCGAGCGGCCGGCGTACCGGTCACGGTGCTTGGCGGCGGCTCCAACGTGCTGGTGTCCGACGCCGGTGTGCGAGGCATTGTCGTGCGGTTCCGCGGCGCCGACGTGTCATCGATCGGACCATCGCTCGTTCGCGCCGAGGCCGGCCTCACCATCAACGGCCTGGTCCGGTGGACCGTGAATCGCGGCATCGCCGGACTCGAGGCGTGGGCCGGCACGCCGGGGACGGTTGGAGGAGCCGTGTACGGCAATGCGCACTTCAAGGGGCGATCAATCGACGAGTTGATTGACGCCGTTCGCCTCGTCGGCGCTGACGGTGTAGTGAGGAGTGTTCCGCATCGAGAAATGGAGTTTGCCTACGACTACAGCCGGCTGCATCGCACCAGGGAGATCGTTGTATCGGCAGACTTTCGCGTGTCGACAGGCGATCCAACGGCGCTGCGTGCGACCGCACGCGATTCGCTGGCGTTCAGGAAGCGAACACAGCCGCTCGAATCGCCGAGCGCCGGCTGCATTTTCCAGAATCCGGATCCCTTGCGAGAACGTGTGCCCGACGGAATTCCTGCTTCCGCGGGTGCACTGGTCGACCGGGCGGGGTTGAAGGGTGCGCGCGAGGGAGCGGCCCGCGTCTCGACGACGCATGCGAACTTCATCGTCAACGAAGGTGGCGCGACGGCGCGCGACATCCGCCGGCTGATCGATCGCTGCAAGACGGAAGTTCTGGCACGATTTGGCGTCAGCCTGCGCGAAGAAATCATGTATCTCGGCGAAGGATTGTGATGGCAAAGCTCAAGATTTACGGCGGTCGCCGGTTGTCGGGACGAATTGTCGTCGAAGGCAACAAGAACGCGGCGCTGCCGCTCATCGCGGCATGCCTGTTGACCGATCAGGAATGCGTGTTGACGAACGTGCCTCGCATTCGGGACGTCGACGTGCTGCTGCAGCTGTTGATCGGCCTCGGCGCGACCGTGACTGGGGAAGGCACCGGCACACTGCGCATCCAGTGCCGGAACATCACCAGCGACCGTCCCGATCCGATGCTGGTTGGGAAACTGCGCGGTTCGGTGCTGTTGTTGGGACCGCTTCTCGCGCGCTATGGATCAGCCCGTCTCGCGCCGCCCGGCGGAGACTTTCCGACCCGCCGCACAATCTTCACGCACCTGCAGGCTCTTTCGGAGCTTGGCGCGATTGAGCTCGACGAAGCTGGCCACGCGCTTGATGCGCCCGACGGGCTTTCCGGATCGTCGTTCTATCTCGACGAAGCGTCGGTCACGGGGACCGAGACCGCGCTCCTCGCCGCTGCCGGAGCGAAGGGGGTTACTGAAATCCGGCATGCGGCCATGGAGCCGCACGTCGTGGAACTCTGCCGGTTCTTGCGGGCGATGGGAGTTGGAATCGAAGGTGAAGGCACGTCGACGATTCGCGTCGAGGCTCCGAGTCGATTTCGGGGCGCCGAACACCGCCTCGAGGGCGATTACATCGAAGCGGGCAGCTGGGGCGTGACGGCAGCGATCACCGGCGGCGAGATCGAGGTGCTCGGCGCTCGCAGTGCTGACCTCGAGGTTGTGGCGAATCCCCTGCGACGGATGGGACTCGGGTGCCGCTACACGGACGATCGATTGCTGATCGAGCCGTCGTCGTTGGTGTCAGCCGGCCGCGTGACGACGGGCCTGTGGCCAGGTTTCCCAAGCGACATGGTGAGCCTGGTCACCGTGCTGGCGACGCAGGCCGATGGACGGACCCTCGTCCACGACTGGTTGTATGAGCTGCGGCTTTTTGCCCTCGAGCAATTGAGCGCGATGCGGGCGGATCTGTTCCTGTGCGATCCCCATCGCATCATCGTCAGCGGCCCAACCAGGCTGCGCGGCCGATTGCTGGACGCGAGGGATCTGCGTTCCGGCATGGCCTTGATCGCCGCCGGGCTCGCCGCCGAAGGGGAAAGCATCGTCACGCCGCTCGAAACCGTCGAGCGCGGCTACGCATCCCTCGTCGATCGCCTTCGTTCGCTCGGCGCGCAAGTGGAACGTGTCGAGTAGCCATTCGCCATTCGCGGTTCGCAATTCGCAGTTCGCAGTTCGCTGTTCGTAATCCGCAGTCCGGATTGAAGGATTCAGCGATTCAGGGATAAGCGATTCAAGGGATTCGCGATTCAGGGATTAGCGATTCGGGATCAGGGACTAGCGATTAGGGATTGCCCCCGCCTGGCTTCTTGGGCGGAGGCGTGCTGCCGGGCACTGGCGAAATAGTGCCGGGCAATCCGATTAGTGGTTGCGGATAGGGACTCGCCGGTTGCGCGGGTGCTGCGGTCGGCGGGGGAGCGAGCAGCTCGTCGCGGTCGCGCGGCGGCAGCTGGATGCTCGGCAGATCGGAGGCCGCACCTGTCCCAGAGTCCCGACTCAGGCGGAAGGGCCGAAGATCGTTCTCCGTGAGATCGAGCACACGGACGATGTGCGGCGTCAGCGTGAGCACGATGTCGGTCTGGGTCGCTTCCTTGTGATGGACGGCGAACATACGGCCAATGATTGGAAGGTCGCTGAGGCCCGGTGTTCCGGACAACTCGGTCCGTTCGTCGTCGCGGATCAATCCCGCGAGAATGTGCGTCTCGCCGTCCTTCAATAGAATCGTCGTGTTGACCTCGCGGTTGCCGAATACCGGAAGTCCACTGAATCCCGTCCCCGTCTGGCTGGTCACCGACACCTTCAACGCCAGCGACAGATCATCATCGTGGTGTGTCCTCGGCGTGATGTCGATGTTGACGCCAATATTCTGATAGACGAACGAGGTGATTGGCTGCTGATTGACACCGCCAGCCGCAATTGGCGCGAACACGGTTGACGGCACTGGGACCTGTTCACCGAATCGCGCCTGCGCGGGAAGCCCGTCTGATGTGCGGATGTGCGGATTGGCCAGAATGCGGGTGCTGACGTCGTTCTTCAGCAGCCGGTAGTAGAGCGACGGAAAGCCGGCGAGCAGTACGTCCGACTGGGTCAAGTTGGTCAGCGTCTCGAGCGTCAGGTTGGTTGGATTGATCTGAACCGATCCGTTGACGCCTGGCGGCGACGTCCCGGCACTCGCAATCTGCATCCCGTATTCGGCCAGCTTGCTTCGGTCCACTTCGAGAAGCTCGACGTCGATCACCACCTCCGGTCGCGCCTTGTCGACGGCGCTGATCAGTTGCGAAGCCGCGGCAATGCGCTCTGGCGTGTCCTTCAACGAGATCGCATTGGTCGCCGTGATCGGCGAGATCTGACGGATGTCCACGACCACCCGGAGCAGATCGATCACTTCCTTGATATCGGCATTGCTCAAATAGAACGTTCGGACGACCGATTCTTCGTACTCCCGCCGTTTGGCTGGCGTATCGGGAACAATGGTGATCGTTCGCTGAGCCGTCACACGATAAAAGGTATGTGTGCTGGCGGTCAACGAATCGAGCGCGTCGGCGAGCGAGTTCTTCCGGAGATCGACGGAGATCGGCGCTTCGCGGAACGCGGGATCGAAGACGACGCTCACGTTCGCGAAGCGGGCGACCGCCATGAAGACCATGCGGCTGCTGGCGTTGCTGAACACCAGTGAATCAGGCAGCTTGACGTCGCTCGGAAGATCGAGCCCCGGAGGCGCCAGGGTTCGGGAGCGCTCGATCAGCGACTGCAGCTCGGTCTTTCCTTCACGCGAGATCGCCAGCTTGGCCCGCACTTTCATCCGCGTGTCGCGAAGTGCGGCATCGATGTCTCCTGAACTCGGATTCAGTTCAGAGGCGACTTGGAGCTCGATCAGCGCATCTTCATATCGCTCGGAGGCCGCGAGACGCCGGCCACGAAAGAAATGTTCCTCGGCGGCACGAAGGCGGGCGCGATCGAGCGCCAGGCGTGCGGTCTGGTCATCGGGTTTCGCGCGGACGGCTTTTGTATATTCGACGACCGCCCGATCGTAATCCTGGGCACGTTCGGCACGTTCTCCGTCGTGATATGCGGATGTGGTGGCGCAGCCCCCGAGAAGGAGGGCCGACGAGAGCCACAGGGCGACCACCCCGAAGCGCGCGTCAGCGCGACGGTGCACCATTGTTTGTGACATCGGCTCCACGCGGAATCTTGAACGTGAACGTCTTATCGGGCAATCCGGTGTTTTCCTTGAAATTCGAGAACTGGAACGTCGACCGCCCTCCCTGGCTGTCGGCGGCGCTCAGCGTCCGAATCTGCAACGTCTTGCGATCCACGATCAACTGGAGCCAGTCGTAGTCGCGCTCCGGGAGCTTCGGCTGGAGGCGAAGCGAGTACGTATCTGGTCCGCCTCCGTCGGCATAGCTCACCGTGAAATCGCGCGTCAGGTTTCCCTTGCCGACCAGGAAGAGCACGGCTGTCGTGGCCTCGTCCTGCTCTGGCACCTGGCTGATGATCACCTGGTTGTCTGCAGGGACATGCAGGTAAATGTGCCGCCCGTCCGACAGGAACAGTTTCGGCTCAGGGGACTTGTAATCCCACCGCATCTTTCCAGGTTTTTTGACCTGAACCACACCGCGCTCGGTTTGCTTCTTTCTCAGCAGGCCGCCCTCTGATTCCTGCACGAAATCGGCGGTGAAATCCCGAATGCCATCGTATTTCTTTTGCAGCGCGGCCGCGACGTCTTGGGCCGGAGGCAAGGACCCAGACTGATTGAATAGCCAAAGGCCGAGGCCGACGGCCTGAATCAGAAACGATATGCGCATACGTAGGTGCTCATCAATGGTAGCACTTGGCGAAAGTAGTGTTGTGACCGGTCGAGTCGCGGCCGACCCCGGGCGAACGGCTGCGCTACACTCAGATCACGGTGCCGACCAGATGTGTTCGGGAGGGTTCCTGATGGTTAAGCTCATCCGATGCGCGGCGATCCTCGGGCTGCTGTTGTGGGTTTCCATTCCGGTGAATGCGCAGGCCACGCGCGACACCAGCACCATGGTCAACGACGCCTGGATCACCACGCAGATCTACGCGAAGTACTTCGCCGATCCTGCCATCAAGGGGCGCAACATCAACGTCGATACGATTTCCGGTGTGGTGACGCTTCACGGCACCGTCGAAAGCAGCGCCGAACGGAATCAGGCGATTGCCAAGGCCAAAACCACAGAAGGCGTCAAGCAGGTCGTCGACAAACTGTCGCTCGCACAAGCCGAAAAGCCGCTGCCGTCGGAGCCTCACGGCAAATCGTCGTCAGCGATCAACGCCGAGGACGTCAAGACGCACGCGCGCAGCGCAGCCGATCGCGTCGGCAAAGAGATCTCGGACACGTGGATCACGACGAAAGTGCAGGCCATGTACTATCTCGACAAGGACGTGAAAGGGATGCAGATCGACGTGACGACGAAGGGAGGCATCGTCACGCTGACCGGGACGGTCGGCACCGAGGCGACGCGTCAGAAAGCGGTCGCTGATGCGCGTTCGATTGAGGGCGTCAGCCAGGTGATCGACAAGCTCACGGTCAGAAAGTAGCTAGCGCCGCCGTTTTGCGGCGATGAACGCGCGCACCTCAGCGATGCCGCGCGTATTCAGCACATGGCGAGGCTCGACCCATCCGCGTCGGGCAGTGCCAATACCCAGCTTCATCTGACGGGCCAGCCATCGCGCCCGGTGGCAATCGCTGTCGATGGTGAGGGTCACACCGGCAGCAATCGCTTCACGCGCTCGTTCTCCTTCGAGGTCCAGGTGAGATGGCGCACCATCGACCTCGAGCGCCGTACCGGTTTCGGCCGCCGCCGCGAAGATCGCGTCGAAGTCGAGCGGATAGCCGGCGCGCCGTCCCACCAACCGGTTGGCCGGGTGAGTGATGATCGTGACCAGCGGATGACGAATCGCTTTGATGCAGCGGCGCGTCAGCGTCTTGCCGTCCTGTCGGGCGGATTCGTGAAGCGACGCCAGGACGATATCGAGCGACTCGAGCACGCGGTCCGGAAAGTCGAGGCTGCCGTCCGGCATGATGTCCACTTCCATCCCGTGCAGAATCGTCATGGATGGATACCGCTCGCGGAGCCTCTCGATTTCCGCGCGCTGCCGGGACAAATCCCGCCGCGAGACGGTTCGACCTGCGGCCGCCCGCTCGGAGTGATCGGTAATCGCAATATACTCGTAGCCCAGAGCAGCGGCGGCGGCGACCATCGTGTCGAGCGAGTCGGCGCCGTCGCTGTAGGTCGTGTGCATGTGCAGATCGCCGCGGATGTCCTCAACCGAGACGAGTTGTGGGAGCGTCCCGGCGGCGGCCGCTTCGATCTCGCCGGTGCCCTGTCGAAGTTCCGGCGGGACGAAGGCGAGCCGCGCGTCTGCGTACAAATCCTCCTCGTGCCGCGCGACCTCCAGTTGGCCAGCACGGGAACGCACCGCGTGCAAGTGCGAGCGCGGTCCTGTGGTCGAGAACAGAATCGTTCCGTACTCACCTGGCGTCGCGACTCGCAGATCGATCTCATCCTTCTCCGCGCTGACGATCATGCGGCCGGAGCCGCGGTGGAGCACCTCGTCGATCTCGCGTGACGCCGAAACTTCCTCCAGTGCTGCGTGCGGATCGGAAGAGCGCGCAACGAGAATGAGTTCCGACACCAGCGACTCGTACCGTCGCACGTCACCGGATACGACGATCGCTTCGATGGCCGGTGACGTCGCGGCGACCGCGGTCGAGAGTGACTCGAGAAGGTCCGCGGCACGGCCGAGCGGGATCAACCCGGCGTCGCTTGCAATCGCCGGTGCGGCCTGGCGCAAGCGCGCGTCAAGGCTTTCGTCGAAGTTGTCGAGGACGCGGCCCGTCTCGAGCGCATGCTGGAGCTCTGACAGGGTGAGAACGCCAAGCCGGCGAACGAGCAGGACGGCCTCGCTCGTGTCGACAACCCCGAGATTCAGGAGCGACCTGAAGAGGGCCGGCACTGCAGATCGCGCCGTGCCGAGGGCAACCTCGTCTCCCGCGATCGCGATTTCTCTCAGACGACGGTGAACGCGTGGACTGACGGCTAGATGGTCGTCCAGTTGATCGGTGCGAGCCCGATCGAGCACGCTCGCCGCAGCGGTCGGATCCAGGGATTCGATGGCGTTCGCCGCGTCGCGACAATCGGCCGCGTCACCTGACTCGCCGCGGATCTCGGCGAGATCCGCCATCGTGCGCAGTGTGCGCGCAATCGCAGCCGTGCTGGTCACTACGCGGCCGTACCTGATGAGGTCGCCAGCCCACGGCCGGGTGAGTACTCAATATGGATGACAACGGAAAGCGGGCGGCTCACCGGCGTCAGCTGCGGTGACGCTGCGCTGATGCGCGGAACGACCATCACAAATATTTTCGTCAGCCTGTACGCGAGGTGTCAACAGCGGCGTGCGATTGAAGCGGAGAAGCGCCGTAGGTGTGGTCCGCGGGCGGAGTCAGTGCTCCGCCCGGCGCCCTACGCTCCTGTCGTGTGCGAGTGCGCGTGACTCTGGTTCGCGTGCACGACCCATCCGGGCGATCGGCGGCCGCACACCACACATCGAAGGAACATTGCTCCGCTGTCGCACGAAACGCTGTAGTCGTGCCCCGTCACATAACAATAGATCCAGCTCCACATACATCACCCTCTTCTGAACGCCGATGTCCGCCGAGTGGCAAGGCGGATGCCATGTGCACGGGCGGTTGCCCTACACGAAATCGTGCGCAGAATCGTGGACCAACAACTCTCGATTGGACCTCAAGCGTCCGATCGCGGGTGCGAAGTTGCAGGTGGACTTACGCTTTTGAAATGCTCTTTCACAACCGAAGCCTGGCATTCGCCCTTTAGCCGAAAAGGCGAAACGGCTATGAATGAGCATCAGCGCGTTACTTCGCGAGGTCGACGAACGCGACCGCCGGTGCCGAGGATTTCACCGTGATCGTGACACTGTGATCCGGGAATTTCGGATTCTTGAAGACGATTTCGTGCGTGCCGAGCGGGACGCGAACATTGGCGAGAGGCGTCTCTCCGATCTTGGCGCCGTTCATCCAGACCTCGGCCCATGGCAGAGCGTTGGCCATGAGTTCGCCGGTCGGCACCAGACTGATCGATCGCTCTTCGCCGGGCTCAATGTCGACCGACTGCGTCGTCTTGTAACCCATGTCGTCGTTGGTAAAGGTCAGTTGATGACGCCCAGGCGAAAGCATCAGGCGACCCTGTTCGGTCGTGCCAATTGATTTCCCGTTCTCAGCGATGTCGAGCGTTACCGGCGAGAAGACGGCAATCCACCCGGAATAGATCGGTACGTCTACCGAAAGCGATTTGCCGGCCTCGAGACGAATCGGCTTCTTGACGGTTCCGGTTGAGGTCACAAACGTCAATGTGTGTTTGCCGGGCGACACGCCTTGAAGCGTGATCGGCGAATCGCCGACGGCCTTTCCATCGAGCAGCACATGCGCGCCAGCAGGCTGCGTCGAGACGGCGACGCTTCCAGGCTTGAGCACTTCGGTTTTCTCGGGAGGCGGCGTCACGGCCGGCGCGGACTCCGTCGTCACTGGCTCGGCCTTGTGACTCGGCAGATACCAGCGGCCAACGCCGATCACGGCGATGATGCCGACGATGGCGGCCGCCGCCAACTTCCACGGGAAGCCTCCGCCTGCTTCCGCGTCGAGCTGATCGCGGAAGAGCGTCGGGGCCATTTCCACGTGCTCGCGCCGATCCGGCCTGATCGCTGGTTGATGGAATACCGGAGGATCCGATTTCAATCGCAGCGGCGCTGGCGGTTTCGGCGGCTCCGGTGAACGCAGCGTGATCGGCTGCGAGCCGGGAGCGCCGTGCTTGAGAGAGTCCGACAGCGGATTGAACGACGGCATCGGCACCGCGCTCGGCGGCGCTGGCGCGATGCTGGCGCCCGCCGGCGGGTTCTGCTTGTATGGATCGGGAGGAGGACTGAACGACGGCATCGGAATCGGCGCCGGCGGTGCTGGTACTACGGGAGGCGCGACAGGCTTTGGTGGCGCCGCGTTCGATCGCAACTTGTCCCGCTGGCCCTTCAAGCCGCGGCGTTTGCGCTTCGATTGCGCCTTGGCCGATTGCGCCGCTGCCGGCGTCGTGGCCGTGGGAGGATTTGCCGCAGGAGGTCTTGCCGCTTGTTCGGACGGCGCCTGAATTTCAGCCAGCCGCTGTTCCTTGGCCGCGATTTCGTCTGTTCGCGAAACCGGCGTCGGCTCCGGCGCCGCCGGTGCGGCACGCTCCGGCACGGGCGTGGGTGGCGGCGTGATCGACGATGCTGGTTCGGCGTGCTGCACGACGGGCACCAGCGTGGTGACGGGCTCGGGTTTCGAGATCGGCGGTAGCGGTTCCGATGCGGCGGGCGCCACCATAGGCGTTTCTTGCTGAACCGCCGGCTGCATGACTGACTGGGGTGGCGCCAATTCGGCCTGCGTGGCGACGTCGACTTCAGGCGCGTGCGCGCCGGCCGACGGTTCCTCGAACGACGGTATCGCGTTGTCCACGTTGGAGACTAACGCGAATGGTCCGAAGATCTCCTCGAGGAATGCTCGGTGAGGCGGTTGATGCTGGGTCACCGGCGGCGCAGGATCTTCGTACGCGTCCGCGCCGATTGACTTGTCGAACTCGTCGAAGGCCGGCACGGTGATGAGATCCGTGATCTCCGGCACAGATGCGAGCCGTTCGGCGACGGGCTGGTCAGCTACGTCGGTGGCTGTCGCCAGGATAGGTTCATCGATCGCGACCGGATCATCGGTGAATGGGGTTTCCAGCGCCGCGTCGGCTTTCTCAGCGCGCTCGGCGATGACGCGGTTCATGTCTTCGACGAACGCGATCAACGCGGTGCGACATCGGCTCACGCCGATTTCTCGCGCGATGTGTCGCACTTCGGCGGCTGCCTCCGCCGCATTCGCATGTGGTTTGCGGCCGTCGACCGGCAGGGTTCGTTGCAGGAACGTCTCCAGGCCCGAGGCGAACTGGCCGCTGCCTCGAATCTGGGCAATCTCGATGACCTCGGAAACGAGAGTGGAGATCGTTGCTGGATACTCACTCTCTCGGAGTGGCCGACCCAGAACGATCATCATTGCCGACAGCGACGCCTGAGAGATATCACCGGTAATGTCGAGTCGCACTGGTCCGGAAGCGGATGGCGTCGCAATGCCGAACTCGACCCAGAGTCGGCGGCGATTGAACTGCAGCCGCTGAATCGCTGGTCCGAAAACCCAATCGAGCACCACGACCTGGCTCGCCGGGGTGAGGACAATCCGTCCGGGTGCGATCGTGCCGTGCGCGTGGCCGCCGCTCTCGTGCAGCGATCCCAGCGCCGGCAATATTTCGAGAAGGAACCCAAGCGCGGCATCGACGCTCGGATAAGTGGTTTCGTGCGCCGGCAGCCCCGTCGCCGCTTCGAGCAGATCGCATAAGCGATTGCCGGCGACAAACTGCGACACGACGGTCAGAACCCCGCGCGGGTCGCGTTCTATCCCTTTGACGCGCGCAAATCGTTCATCGTCGAACGTCGAGGTGAAGGCGACGCGCTCACGGAGAAATGCCTCGAATGCTCCGAGTTCCGGTCTGAGGTGCAGCCGCTCGAGCATCGCGCCCGACTCGCGGTCGATTTCGAGCGAACGGCGGCCGAGGCCGTCCTCGTACCCGGAGGCCGATAGCGAAACCGGTAGCCCAATCGACGGTTCTGACATTGCCGGAACGGACCAAGGCGTGCAACCTCCGCTCCACGCCAGGTGTGCGCTGGAAGACCGCTAAACCGGCCGCAAACAGCACACGACGCGAGCGTTCCAGCGACGAGTTCGTTCGCGATGGACGAAAACGTAACGCCCGATTGCACTCCTGTAATTGCGGTAAATTGAGTAATCATGGCGGATGCAAACGAGATCCGGGCGCTACAGGCCTCCTTCCTCGGCGCCGTCGATACGGCTGCAGCGCTCGAGGCGATCAAATCGAAGGTGATGACGTTCGACCCGAACGCCGAGATCGCCGATGAGGATCTTGTGGAACTGGGTCGCATCACGCTGGCGCATGCGGTGTCGTCGCAAGCGCTTCGAGGGCTCGTCGAGAGCATGCGCACGCGCCGCAATGTTTCGTGAGCCGGTCAGCGCGTGTTAACATTAGGGGTTCGCGTGCAGTCGCCACTGGCCGACGTGCGACACGGTGCGCGAAATCATCACACGAGTGGGGCGCGTAGCTCAGCTGGGAGAGCGCTGCGTTCGCAATGCAGAGGCCGAGAGTTCGATCCTCTCCGCGTCCACCAGCCTTCGCTCTCGATCACATGCGAAGGCTGTCGCGCCGTAGCTGCGAAGCAGCGAAGGCGGACTGCCCGTCTTCCGGCTGAAGCCGGAAGCCACACGACTGACAACGATCTTCCGGCTGAAGCCGGAAGCCACACGCCACGAATCGCGAACAGCGAATCTACAGCACGTCGAGATATTTCAGTGCGCCGCCGGTATTGAACACGACGACGGTGTCGGTGGGCTTGATGCGGCCGGCTTCGATCAATGTTTTGACCGCGTGTAGCGCGGCCCCCCCTTCAGGAGCGGCGCTGATCCCTTCGCGGCTGCCCAGCGCACGCATGCCCGCGACCATGTCCGCATCAGAAACCGCGAGCGCCGTGCCCCCGCTCTGCCGCACGGCCCGCAGCACGAGGAAGTCTCCGACCGCCTTGGGCACCCGGAGGCCGTCCGCGATTGTCGTCGCGTTCGGCCACATCTCCGATCGCTCTTCGCCGCGATCGAACGCGCGGACAATCGGTGCGCAGTGTTCGGCCTGGACGGACACCATTTTCGGGCGCGTGCCGACTGACTTCCAGCCGATCTGTTCCATCTCTTCGAAGGCCTTCCACATGCCGACCATTCCCGTTCCGCCGCCCGTCGGATAGATGATCCAGTCCGGGAATGTCCATCCGAGCTGTTCACCCAGCTCGTAGGCCATCGTTTTCTTGCCTTCGATTCGGTACGGTTCCTTCAGCGTCGACACGTCATACCAGCCCAACGGCTTGCCGCGTTCGGCCGCGACACGGCCAGCGTCGGTAATCAGCCCGTCGACCAGATTCACCTCCGCGCCATACAGCTCGCATTCGCGGATGAACGGCACTTTCACATCGCGGGGCATGAACACTTTGGCCGGAATTCCCGCCGCTGCGGCGTACGCCGCCATCGCGTTTGCGGCATTTCCCGCCGACGGCACCGAGAGCGTCTGTGCGCCGAGATATTTGGCGCGGGTCACCGCGGCGGAGAGTCCGCGGGCCTTGAAGGAATTGGTCGGGTTCAGCGATTCGTCCTTGACGAGCAGCCGCTCGAGCCCGAGGTCAGCTCCGAGCCGGCGGGCGTGAATCAATGGCGTCCAGCCCTCACCCAAGGTGAGTGGCTGTTCGCCGTCGAAAAGCGGCATCAGCTCGCGGTAACGCCACATGTTCGACTCGCGACCGGCGAGCGTTTCCCGTTTCCATGCTCGCGCGCGCTCGAGATCGTAGCGGACGAGCAGCGGCGCCCCGCACTGGCAGAGGTGATGTTCGCGTCGGGGATCGAGGGTGGGCGCGCCGCAGGGCACGCTGCATTCGAGATGGGAAAGGTAAGACGACAATGTAAATGCTGAATGTTGAATGTTGAATGCTGAATGGCTTCTACTGAAGGCGCGGAGCGCGCCCACTCAGCATTCACCATTCAACATCCAGCATTTCCAGTTACCTATTCAACAGGTCTCCGTCCTTCTTCTTCTGCAGGTCGTCAATCAGCGCGATATGTTGATCGGTCATCTTCTGCACGTCGTCAAGGCCACGCCGCTCGTCGTCTTCGGAAATGGCGTGATCCTTGAGCAGCTTCTTCAACCGGTCGTTGGCATCGCGTCGCACCTGCCGCACACCGTTACGGCCTTCTTCCGCATGCTTGTGAACCAGCTTGGATAGTTCCTTGCGCCGTTCTTCGGTCAACGGTGGAATCGGGATCCGGACCACCTTGCCGTCGTTGGTCGGGTTCAGCCCGAGGTTCGAGGAGCGAATGGCTTTCTCGACCGCGCCCATCAGCGACGGGTCGAACGGCTGCGCGACGATGAGCGTCGGCTCCGGGATGGAGAGGGAAGCGACCTGATTCAGCGGCATCGGCGAGCCGTATGCCTCGACGTGAACCGTGTCGAGAATCGCGACCGAGGCGCGACCGGTCCGCACCCCGCCGAGTTCACGCTTCACGTGGTCGATCTGCGCGTCCATGCGCTTCTTCACTTCACCAAAGAGGCCTTTCAGATCCTTCACGTCCATGGCAGTCCTCTATGCGGTTACCGTGGTTCCCACCGGCTCTCCGGCGATCACGCGGCGGAGATTTCCGGCCGTGCGAAGGTTAAAGACGACAATCGGCAGTTTGTTGTCCATGCACAGGGATATCGCCGTCGCATCCATGACTTTGAGGCCGCGTTCGAGCACCTTGAGGTACGAGATCTCGCTGAATTTCGTCGCGTTGGGATCGAGCATGGGATCGGCGGTGTAGATGCCGTCGACCTTCGTGCCCTTCAAAATCACGTCCGCTTTCATTTCCATCGCGCGCAGGGCGGCGGCGGTGTCGGTCGTGAAGTAGGGATTGCCGGTTCCCGCCGCGAACACGACGACTCGCCCTTTTTCCATGTGTCGCACGGCGCGGCGCCGGATGAACGGCTCCGCCACCGCACGCATTTCGATGGCCGTCGCCACCCGCGTGTTGACGCCGGCGTGTTCGAGTGCATCCTGCAGCGCAAGCGCGTTGATGACGGTCGCCAGCATGCCCATGTAGTCCGCGGTCGCGCGATCCATGCCGCGCGCGCTCGCCGCCAGGCCGCGGAACAGATTGCCGCCGCCAATCACGATCCCGGTTTGCACCCCGAGCTGCTGAATCTCGTGAATATCCTTCGCGATCTGTGTCGTGACGGCGGGATCGATCCCGAACTGCTGCTCGCCCATCAGGGCTTCGCCGGATAGCTTCAGCAGGACACGGCGGTAGGCAGGAGACATATCCGGCAGATTATATCAATGGGGAAAGCGAGCTTCTTGTCAGTTCTTCGTTTTGGGTTCTGGGTTGTCAGTTTCAGTTCGAGGGTTCTTGGTTTGCAGTTGCCGGCATGCGCTAACGAGAGCTCAAAACAAGAACCGAGAAATCAAAAACAAGCAACCAAAAACCGAGAACCCAAAACCGGCCACCGCCCTGCCTCACACGCTTTCGCCCAGCTTGAACCGGACGAACCGTGGAACCGCAATGTTCTCGCCCATCTTGGCGATCGCCGCCTGGACCACCTGACCGATGGTCACTTTGGGATCACGAATCGACGGCTGGTCGAGCAGGCACACCTGTTCGTAGAAGCTGTTTAGCTTCCCTTCCACGATCTTGTCGATCACGGCTGCGGGCTTATTCTGGCCTTCCATCTGACCGCGATAGATTGCCCGCTCACGATCGAGCACGTCGGCAGGCACGTCTTCGCGGCGCACATACTGGGGATTTGCGGCGGCGATGTGCATCGCGATCTCGCGCGCGAGATTCTGAAAGTCGTCGGTGCGCGCCACGAAATCCGATTCGCAGTTCACTTCGACGAGCACGCCAATCTTGCCGCCCATGTGAATGTAGTTGCCGATCACGCCCTCATTGGTGGATCGTCCCGCCTTCTTCGTCGCCTGCGCCAGCCCACGTTTGCGGAGGATCGTCGTCGCTTCGTCCAGATCGCCCTTCGCCTCGGTCAGAGCGGCCTTACATTCCATCATCCCCGCGCCGGTCGCATCGCGGAGCTTCTTCACCAGTGCTGCGTTAATCTCGGTCATTACTCACTGTCTCCGATAAGGTCTAGTTTCCTGTTACCCGCTTCCAGCTTCCAGTTTCCAGCTTCCAGTTCCCAGTTTCCAGTTCCTCGTTTCCAGTTTCCAGTTCCCGACATCGCTCTCACTGCAAGCTGGCAACTGTACAAAAAAACGCCGGCCCATGGTTCAGGCCGGCGACGTCTAGAGCAATCTTGGTCTTACACCGACGCCGGTGATGTCGCCTGTTCGGGCCGCGCCTGACGAGCGGCACGGCCTCGGCGCCCGCGCTCGTCGCCGTCCTCGCCCGGTTCGTCGGCCTGTGCCGACTCCCGGATGCCGCGGCCGGACACAATCGCGTCGGCAATTCGCGACGCGAAGAGCCGGATGGCCCGAAGCGCATCATCGTTTCCCGGAATCACGTAGTCCACTTCGTCCGGATCGCAGTTGGTGTCGACCACGCCGATGACGGGAATCTTCAGCTTGCGGGCCTCGTCGACGGCGATCTTTTCTTTTCGCGTGTCGACCACGAACAACGCGTCGGGCAGACGCGACATGTGACGGATGCCTTCCAGGTTCTTCTGGAGCTTGCGCTTCTCCTTCTCGAGTTGGGCAATCTCCTTCTTCGAGAGTGATTCGTAGCGGCCGTCGGTTTCCATCGCCTCGAGGTCGCGCAGCCGCGCGAGACTGCGCTGAATCGTCGAGAAGTTCGTCAGCAGCCCGCCAAGCCAGCGCTGGTTGACGAAGAACATGCCGCTTCGCTGTGCTTCCTCGGCAATGGCGTCTTGCGCCTGCCGCTTGGTGCCGACAAAAAGCACGGTTCGTCCATCGGCCGCGAGATTCGACACGAACTGCTCGGCATCGCGGAACAGCTTTGCGGTCTTTGCGAGGTCGATGATGTAGATGCCGTTGCGCTCGCCAAAGATGAATGGCTTCATCTTCGGGTTCCAGCGCTTCGTCTGGTGTCCGAAGTGGACCCCCGCCTCGAGCAGATCCTTTAACGCGATGCCGGTCAAATTGCCTCCATACAGTTACCAGTGGCCAGTTGCCAGTCTCCAGTCTGGACACTGGAAGCTGGGAACTGGAAACTTCCTTTCTTATCGCTTACTGAATTGGAACCGCTTCCGCGCTCCCTTTTGTCCGTACTTCTTGCGTTCCTTGATGCGCGCATCGCGCGTCAGGAAGCCAGCTTTCTTCAGGCGCTGCCGCAACTCGACGTTGTACTCGACCAGCGCACGCGCGATCCCGAGCCGCAATGCGCCCGCCTGGCCGGCGATGCCGCCGCCGGCAATCGTTGCCAGGACGTCGAACTTATCGGCCGTTTCGGTGACGGCCAACGGCTGCTTGATCTGGGTTCGAAGGGCTTCGGTGGGAAAGGCCTGCTCGAGCGGCTTCCGGTTGACGATCATGCCGCCGGAGCCGGGCCGGAGAAACACGCGGGCGGTTGATGTCTTGCGGCGCCCGGTGCCGTAGTACTGAATGCCTGCTGCCACGTCTATACGACCTCGCGCTTGGTAGTTTTCACGGCCGTTGGCTTCTGCGCCGCGTGCGGATGCTCAGGACCCGCGTAGACCTTCAACTTCCGCCACATCGCTTCCCCGAGCTTGGTCTTGGGGAGCATCCCTCTGACGGCCTCTTCGACCAGCCGCACCGGGTTCTTCTGGCGCACATCCTTGGCGCGTTCCTCGCGGAGCCCGCCCTCATATCCGCTGTGGTAGCGGTAAACCTTCTGCTCTTCCTTGCGACCGGTCAGGCGCACGCGAGCCGCGTTCACAACCACGACGTGATCGCCCGTATCGATATGCGGCGTATAGATCGCCTTGTGCTTTCCCTGAAGCAGGCGCGCAGCCTCGGTGGCGACGCGGCCGAGCACCATCTCGTCGGCGTCGATAACATGCCACTGCCGCTGCACACTTCCGGCAGTGGGGACAAACGAACCCATTTACATCCCTTTCGGCGGCCTTCGCCGGGGCTCCGGCGGACTGACCGAAGCAATATAGAGGCTGTCAGCCTCGTTCGAAGGACGGCAAACCAAAAGGATACTGGTGATTAGCAGGGTTGTCAAGGCAGGGTCGGCTCACGGGATCCCGTGGTGGAGGTGGCAATTTCTTCATTACAGTTTTGTCACCGACATACAAAATTCAGCACCGCTTCGCCCGAATCTCCAACCCTGCCATATCAGAATTGCCCGGTTCTGCCGAAATTGATCACAGCTGGGCCGTGGCATCACGCTTGCCGCCTGAGTTCACGACAAACGAGCCACACACGACGGAAATTCGCGGAGCAGTGTGGCCGGATTGCCTGACACGGCCTGGGGGTCGAGGCGGCAATTAATTCTCCTATAACCAGTTGCGTCGATCACAGGATTGGACATAGCCGGTGTTTCGCAAAGCGAAATCTCTGGTCGGTCTGGATATCGGTTCGAGCGCGGTCAAGGCGGTGGAGCTCAAGCCTGCTGGCAAGGGCTTCAAGGTCGCCGCCTTCGGCAGTGAAGCGGTGCCCCCCGACAGCATTGTCGACGGAGCCATCATCGATGGCGGCGTTGTCGCCGAGGCCATTCGCCGGCTCTTTACCAGCGGTGGCCTCAAGACGAAAGAGGTGGCCGCGTCGCTGTCGGGCAACGCCGTGATCGTCAAGAAGATCACGCTTCCCATCATGTCGGAGACCGAGCTGGCGGAATCGATCTACTGGGAAGCGGAACAGTACATCCCGTTCGACATCCAGGACGTCAATCTCGATTATCAAATCCTCGACAAGGGCACCGACAGCGGCAAGGGCACCATGGACGTCCTGCTGGTCGCTGCCAAGAAGGAAAAGATCGCCGACTACACCGGAGTGATCGCGCAAGCTGGCCGATCTGCCGTGGTCGTCGACGTCGATGCCTTTGCGCTGCAGAACGCCTACGAAGTGAACTACGGGATCGAGCCGGGTGCCGTCGTCGCTTTGCTCAACGCCGGTGCGAGCGCGACCAACATAAACATCCTCAACGGCGATCAATCCGTCTTCACGCGCGACATCTCGATTGGCGGCAACGCCTACACCGAGGCGCTCCAGAAGGAGCTCAATCTCACGTTCGACCTGGCCGACCAATTGAAGCGTGGCCAGGCGGTCGACGGCGTCTCGTTCGAGGATGCACGTCCCGTGCTTCGGGCCGTCACCGAGAACGTGATGCTCGAGATCCAGAAGACGTTCGACTTCTTCAAGACCACCGCCTCATCGGATCGGATCGATCGAATCATGCTGAGCGGCGGCGCTTCGCGCGCAGAGGGCTTCACCGAAATGCTGAGCGAGCGTTTCGACGCGCCGGTCGAAGGCTTGGATCCATTCAAGCGGGTGACATTCGACTCGAAGAAGTTCCAGGTGCAGTCGGCTTCTGACATCGCACCGACGGCCGCGGTCGCCGTCGGTCTCGCGCTGCGACGGGTGGGCGACCGATGATCCGCATCAACCTGCTCGCCGTCGAACGGGATCGCCCCAAGCGCGGAGCGATCGTGCTGATTCCGGCGGCACAGCGCGTCACCATCGCCGCCAGTCTCATTCTCATCGCCACGGCGCTTGGCGTCGGTTGGTGGTTCTGGTCGCTGCATCAAGCCTCGGTCCGCGTCGACGACGATCTCGTCAAGGGCGAGCGCGAAATGCAGCAGCTTCGATCGGTCCTCGCGCAGGTTCAGAAGTTCGAAGCCAGCAAGGCGCAGCTCCAGCAGCGCGTCACGCTGATCGAGCAATTGCGCCGCGGGCAAAGCGGTCCGGTTCACATTCTCGACGAGATCAGCAAGGCCGTACCTGAGCGCCTCTGGCTGACGGAAATGACCGAGAAGGGGGACGACATCATCCTGGCCGGGATGACGACCTCGCTTACTGGGCTGTCGGATTTCGTTGCCAACCTGGAAGGCAGCACCTGGTTCAAGAAACCGATCGATATCGTCGACAGCCAGGTGATGAGCGACCCGAAGACCGGCGACATTTTCAAGTTCTCAATCAAGGCGGTGTTCAACAACCCGGAGGCGCCGCCTCCACCGCCGCCGCCGTCGACAGGGCGGGGGCGAGGAACGCCTCCGGCGAAGAAGTAGCCAGCTAAAGGCAGAGTCGGGCACCTCCGATACGAACAGGGAATTCATGGAGATTTCGCTCAGCAAACTTCCGTGGTACGCCCAGATCGGCGCATTTGTCGTCGTGTCGGCGCTCGCGGTGTTTGGCTTCTGGAAGTTCTACGTTGCCGACGTGCAGGCTGATATCGACGCCCGGCAGACGCGGCTGAACGCGCTCAAGGCCGACATTGCGAAGGGTGTGGCCACCGCTCGCCGGTTGCCACAGTTCCAGTCGGAAGTCGCCGAATTGG
>JBPYFA010000418.1:0-19933 GCA_051986585.1 Vicinamibacterales bacterium
GCGTCGCGTTGTTGTCCGGTCAGTCGTCCGCTCCGCCGCGATCGGCGTCGCTCGACGATGTGGTTGCGGAGGTGCGAGCGCTGCGTGAAGACATGCATCAGGCATCGGAAACCAGTTTGCACGCGCAACTGCTGGTCGCGAGATTGCAGGTCGAGGAACAGCGGATCAACAGTCTCGCCCGACAGCTCGCCGACACCGAGGAGCAGATACGCGCCCTCGATGGCGCGAAGAATCCGATGGTGAGCCAGATGCTCAAGGACTTCCAGTCGCGGTCGCCGGAGCCGGGCGAACCCGACATGTTCGCAACCGTGAGGGCGCAGCTGGAAAGAATCGAGAACGGCGATCCGGTGTTGAAGGAACGTCAGACGTCGCTATCTCAAATGCTGGCCGACGAACAGGCGCGCTGGGTGGCATTCAATGCGCAACTCGAAGCGCTCGAGAAAACGGTGAGCGCTGGCAGGAAGTAGGAGTCGGTCGGCGGAGTTCGGTGAGGATTCGCGCAGAGAGCGAACTCTGCGCGAGGCTCTCTGCGGACTCCGCGCGGCGCCGCTAACCCGTCACGGCCGCGACCGGCTGCTTCAGGCACGCGAAGATATCCCGGTAAAACGCGGGATGCTCCCGCCAGGTTGGTGACGAGACGATGCGGCCGTCGCGGACGCTCTCGGCGGTGACGTAGCGGCCGCCTCCAGCTTCGGCGTCAGTCCGTACGTGCTCGTAGCAGGTCACGCGCTTGTTCTTGAGGAGACCTGCTGACGCGAGCAGCTGCACGCCATGGCAGATCGCGAAAATCCATTTCCCCTTGGCGTCGAACTCGCGAAGAATATTGAGAACGGTGGAATTGTTGCGGAGATACTCCGGCGCGCGGCCGCCGATGCAGAGCACGGCATCGTAGTCGGCGGCGTTCACGTTCTCGAACGTCAGGTCCGACTCGATCGCGTAGCCGGGGCTCTCCTTGTAGGTGTCCCATCCGGGCTCGAAATCGTGCATCACGAGGTGCAGCCGTCGTTTCGACGGCGCCGCAATGCGCGTCTCGTAGCCAGCTTCCTGGAAGCGATGCACCGCGAACCATGTTTCATACGCTTCACCGCCGTCGCCGGTAATGATCAGAACCTTGGGCACGGGAAAACCCTTTCAATAGGTGAATTGGTGAAATCGTAAATTACCGAATTTCGGGAATTGGTGAATTTCGGGAATTGGTGAATTGGAGCGGCCACGTTCGAGGCGCCAATTCGCCAATTCACCGATTCACCAATTCGTTATTATAGGCCCGCCTCGATGACCTCTATCGTACGCTACTCGATTCTGATCGCGCTTGTGGTTGTTGTCGGCCCCGGAGCCGCCGGTGCGGAAACCGGTCAGGCGGCGTGGCTGCGCTACGCGCGACTCGACAATGCCGCTGCCCAACCGAACCACGGGAGCCTGCCGCAGACGATCGTCGCCCTGGGATCTGCCGCGCCGGTTCAGAAAGCGCGAGAAGAACTTGCCGCCGGTTTTCGCGGCATGCTTGGCGGCGACTACCGGATGGGCGACGCTGTGCCGCCCGACGGTGCCGTGGTCGCCGGCACGCTGGCGCGAGTTCGTCAAGTGTTCCCGGATGTGCTGCCGGCGGGAACGCTGTCGCCGGACGGTTACTGGATCAAGGCCTCGACGGTCAGGGGTAAACGATTCCTCGTCGTGGCCGGCGAGAGCGAGCGGGGCGTCTTGTACGGCGCCTTCTCATTGCTGCGAAAGATCGCGATGGGTGAGTCGATCGCCAGCATTGACGAGAAGGATGCGCCATATGCGCCGATCCGCTGGGTCAATGAATGGAACAACATCGATGGATCGATCGAACGTGGCTACGGCGGCCGATCGATGTTCTGGGAAGGCGGACACATCCGCGAGGATCTCTCGAGGGTCAACGAATATGGCCGCCTGCTCGCGTCAATCGGCATCAACGGCATCTCGATCAACAACGTCAATGCCAATCCGCTGGTGCTGTCGCCTGAATTCATCCCGCAGATTGCGCGCGTCGCGGACGTGCTCCGGCCTTGGGGGCTCCGCGTCGCCCTGGCGATCGATTTCGGCAGCCCTCAATCGCTCGGCAAGCTGCCGACCTACGATCCGCTCGATCCCTCGGTGATCGCGTGGTGGAAGGCGCGGGCCGACGATCTGTACAAAGCCATTCCCGACTTCGGTGGATTCGTCCTCAAGGCGGATTCCGAAGGCCGCGTCGGTCCGTCAGCGTATGGCCGAACCCACGCCGATGCAGCCAATGTGGTGGCGCGTGCGCTGGCGCCGCATGGCGGCGTGATCTTCTATCGCGGGTTCGTCTACGACCATCACATGGACTGGAACAATCCAAAGAACGATCGGGCGCGCGCGGCCTACGACAATTTCCGGCCACTCGACGGCCAGTTCGACGCCAACGCAATCGTTCAAATCAAGCATGGACCGATTGATTTTCAAGTGCGCGAGCCGGCGTCGCCGCTCTTTGGTGCGATGGAGCGCACAAATCAGGTGATCGAGCTGCAGATCACGCAGGAATACATGGGGCAGGCACGTCACACGGTGTTCCTGGCGCCGATGTGGAAGGAGGCCCTGGACTTCGATCTGCACGTCGGCGCGAGCGGCCCGTCTCCCGTAAAGGCCCTGGTGTCTGGGAAAATCTTTCATCGCCCGATCGGCGGTTTTGTCGGTGTCTCGAATGCAGGCCTCAATCCGAACTGGTACGGCAATCATTTCTCTCAGGCCAATCTCTACGGCTTTGGCCGCCTTGCGTGGAATCCGGACATCACGTCGGCGCGAATCGCCGAGGAGTGGACACGCCTCACGTTCGGCAACGATCCGGCAGTCGTACGAACCGTGACCGCGATTCAACTTGCCTCGTGGCGAACCTACGAGAACTACACCGGACCGCTTGGCTTGCAAACGCTCACCGATATCGTCGGCAATCACTACGGAGTAGCGGTGGAGGCCTCGGAACGCAACGGCTGGGGACAATGGCATCGCGCCGACGAAAAAGGCGTCGGAATGGATCGAACGGTCGCAACCGGCACCGGCTACGTCGGTCAGTATGCGCCGGCCGTCAGTCGGATCTACGAGTCGGTCGCCGATTGCCCCGACGACCTGCTGCTTTTCATGCACCACGTGCCGTATAGCCACAAGCTGCATTCGGGCAAAACCGTCATCCAATACATTTACGATTCCCATTACGACGGCGTGAAATCAGTCGAACAATTCCTGCGCGATTGGGAAGGGCTGAAAGGCCACGTGGACGACGAGCGGTTCGAGGATGTGCGGGCGCAGCTCGATTACCAGGTCGGGCAATCAATCGTGTGGCGTGACGCGGTCACGCGTTGGTTCCACCGTGAGTCGGGCGTCGCCGACGCGATGAATCGTGTAGACAACTACCCCGGACGGATGGAGGCGGAGTCGGCGACGTTGAATGGATATGTCGCCAAGGACGTGACCCCATGGGAAACCGCGTCGGGCGACAAGGCGGTGGAGTGTTCTGCCGCGACCTGCACGGCCACGTTCCGGTTCAAGCCGCGGACGGACGCGGATGAGCGCGAATCGACAGGCTCCGGTTCGTCAGGTTTGTACGACGTAACCGTCCGCTACTTCGATGTGAATACTGGAAGCGCGCGATTCCGGGTTCGAGTCGGCGATCGGACGCTCGACGAGTGGACGGCCGCGGATCGGATTCCGACTCGACGTCTCGATGGATCGTCATCATCGCGTCGCGTGCTGCGCGGCGTCGCGCTCCGATCTGGTGACGACATCGTCGTGGAGGGGATTCCCGACGGCGGCGAGACGGCTGCCTTGGACTACATCGAAGTTCAGGCGGCTGCTGGCCGTAAGCAATGACCACACCTTATCGAGGATTGCCTATGAAAAGCCGACGTGTTCGAGGTCTCACCGTCGTTGCTGCGCTCACGCTGTGGGTGTCGCTCTCCTCGGCCCAGACTAATTCAGACAGACAAGACAATTGGGTACCGACGTGGGCGACGGCACAGCAGCTGATTCGTACCCCTCCGCCAGTCGTTGCCCCGGCAGCGAGTCCGGGAGGCGCACCGTTGCCGACAGGCCCCTCGACCTCGGCCGCTGGCCAGGCAGCGACGGGCCTTGCATCAACGTCGACGGGCGCCCAGCGAGGTCGGGGCCCCGCCGGTGCGGTATTCCGGGTGACGACGCTGTCGAACCAGACGGTCCGAATGATTCTTCGAACCAGCATTGGCGGACGACGTGCGCGGGTGAAGTTGTCCAACGCGTTCGGGTCCGCGCCCGTGCTTGTCGGGTCTGCACATCTGGCGCGGCGCGCCACCGGATCGTCGATCGCGCCGGGAACGGATCGGCCGCTGATGTTTGGCGGCAAGGCTTCATTCACGATCATGCCCGGAGCCGTGATCGTCAGCGATCCGGTGGAGATCGACGTGCCGGCGCTTGGCGACCTCGCCATCAGCCTTTATCTCCCGAGCGACACCGGTTCGCCGACGACCCATGCGACTGGCTTGCACACGACGTATGTCTCGACCGAGGGTGATTTCACCGGGCAATCAGACTTCCCGCTGGCCGGGACGACGCAGCAATACTACTGGGTCGCGAGCGTCGAGGTAGCCGCGCCCGCGGATGCTGCCGCAGTCGTCGCGTTTGGCGACTCGATTACCGACGGCGCCCGTTCGACGCCCGACACGAACAACTCCTGGCCCGCCCTCCTGGCGCAACGGCTTGGCGCCAACAAACACACGGCGAACATCGCGGTGATCAATGAAGGCATTGGCGGCAATCGCCTGTTCACAGATGCGGCCGGCCTGGCGGGGGTCAGCGCGCTAGCGCGTTTGGATCGAGATGCGTTGAGCCACCCAGGCGTCAAGTGGCTGATGATTCTCGAAGGCATCAACGACATTGGCACGCTCGCGTCGACGACGTCGGCAACGCCGATCTCCAAGGATGATTTGATCTGGGTGCTGCAACAGGTGATCGATCGGGCGCACGCACACGGAATTAAAGTGATCGGGTGCACGCTGACGCCATACGAAGGGGCCGGCTACGCACGTGACAACGGGGAAGCGATTCGTGCCGGCATCAACGAATGGATCCGTACGTCTGGCGCATTCGACGCCGTCGTCGATTTCGAAGCGGCGACGAGAGATCCGAACAACCCAAGACGGTTCAAGCCAGAATTCGATCCCGGCGATCATTTGCATCCCAACGATGCTGGCTACAAAGCGATGGCCGACGCTATCGATCTGTCGATTTTCAGACTCAAGAAGTAAGAATTCTTGGGCCGAGGGTTCAAAAAACCGTAGAACTAGCTCGGCAATAGGGTATATTTGCGCCGCCATGCCTGAGCTCCGACTGTCCATTCCCTGAATCGAGTTCGTTCCGCCACGCGTGTCGTGGCGACGTTCGCCTGTCCGCTGGTCCTCGACGCTCGCTTGGATCGCGATCGGCTGGATCGTGGTGTTCTGGCGCCTCGGTTATGCCAGCCTCCTCGACCCGGATGAGGCGCACTATGCCGAGTTGACCCGCGAGATGCTCCATTCGGGCAACTGGCTCGTTCCGCTTCTCGACGGCAAACCGTTCATCGATAAACCGGTCCTGTTTCACTGGCTTCAGGGCGCATCCGTTCTGCTGCTGGGCGAGACGGAGTTTGCAGCGCGTCTGCCGACCGCGCTCTCGGCGGTCGGTCTGTTCGCAGTGACACGATGGGTCGGGACCGCGCTGTTCGACGACGAGATCGGATCGCTCGGGGCGCTCATGTTCGCGACGATTCCCGCCACCTTCGCGCTCTCTTCGATCGCCATCTTCGACATGGTGTTCGCCTTGTTTCTGTTTGGCGCGGTTGGTTGTTTCCTCGTCGCCGCCAAGCGATCTCGGATGCGAACCGAATTGACGGGTTATGCGCTGCTGACCCTGGCGGTGATGACGAAGGGGCCAGTCGCGCTCGTCCTGGTCGGCTTGTTTCTCGGGGCTGCTCTGTTGGTGTCGGGTGAGACGAGAAACCAGATTCGACAGCTCCATTGGAAGACAGGTCTTTGCGCCGTCGCGGTTGCGGCTTCACCGTGGTTCCTGTGGATGCAGTGGCGGTTCGGCGACGAGTTCGTCAAGGGATATCTGCTCGCCGGAAATCTCTGGTATCTCACGCAGCCGATCGAATTCTCGTCGCGCGCGATCAATCACACGTTCTACATTCGCGCGTTTGCGGGCGCGTTCTTCCCCTGGAGCACGGTTGCCGTCGGGCGCGGCATCGACATGTTCCGCCGGTTGCGGAAGCGTGAATCGGTCGAGACCAGTGAGCGGCTGCTCTGGCTGTGGACGCTTGTCGTGCTCGGCTTTTTCAGTATCGCACGCTTCAAGTTGGACCACTACATCTTTCCCGCCGCACCGGCCTGCTGTCTGCTCGCTGCGCACGGCTGGCGCGAAGCGCGAGGCGATACCGAGGGGCAGCTCTGGGGCACACGATACAGCGTGCTGCTGATTGCCGGCCTCTTGATCGTCGGCGGAAGCTTTGGCGGGGCGGCTCTCTCGCAGTTGAACCTGGCGTTACCGGTCTGGGCGTTCGTGCTGCCGTTTGCCATCTTCTGCGGGGGAGTGGCATTGCTGTTTCAGTCGGAGCGTGTCGGCTGGCGAGTGCCGGCGAGCATTGGGGCGCTCGTGGTCATGCTTCTCGTGAGCTATGCGACCGTCGTCGCCGTTGGTTTCCCCGTGCTCGAGCGAGTCAGGCCGACCGCACGTGCTGCCCGTCAACTCGCACGAATCTCCTCTCCTGACGCTCCTGTCGGCCTCTATCAACTGGAACGGTGGCGGGGCAGCCTCCGCTATTACCTCAATCGCCCGGTGCAGCGACTGGAAACGGTCGAGGACGTTTCAACGTTTCTGACTCGACCCACCCCCGCCTACGTCGTGATGCTGCGACGCGATTACCTCGAGCTCCGCGAACGAGGGCTGCCGGTGCATCTTGTGAGCGCACACCGTGCGGTCGTTGGTACGACCGGGCGGGGCTTGAGACGTCAGCGCTGGGGATTTCTCGTGGTGGTTTCGAATGTCCCTCGGCGCCCGAGAGTCGATCGGGCGGTTGCCTCTGGACGCGAGTGGACGACCGATCAATCCACGACAGTCACAGCACGTTGAGCCGTCGGCTCGCGTCAGGTCAACCTCGCGGCTTGCAAGAACTATCGCCGTGCGCGATAGAGCGCCACCAGCGCGGCACCGATCGCCTGCGAGAGATCACCGAGCGACGCCGGGACGATGGTGAGGGATGCACGCTGGGTGGGCCACAGATATGGCGCCGCGGTTTCGCCGATGATGCGAAGATAGCGAGCTCGAAACGCTTCCGTCGTCGACTCCGGATCCATCAACCCACCGCCGATGACGACAAACTGCGCATCGAGCGCCATCGAAAGGCTGGCGACGTGCAAGCCGAGCGCTCGCGCCTGAAAGTCGAAGATCTCGACCGCCAGCGGATCGCCTTTCTGCGCAAGCCCGCGTAGTGCGAACGCTTTCTGCTTGAGCGGCGCCGAAGATGTCGCGAGCTCATGCTGCGGATAACGACCGAGCCCCTCTTCGAGAAGAAACGGCAATCCGGCAAGCGTCGTGTACATCTCTACGCAGCCCCACGTACGGCCGCAGCCGCAGGTATACGGCTTGGCATCGAGCAGATGGAGCGGTGCCGGCATATGCGCAGCCTCCATGCCGGAGATGGTGTCGCCGTCGAGCGGAAGCCCGTGCCGATCCACGTACGCGCACCCCAGGCCGGAGCCCGGCGCGAGCAACAAGACCGCCGCTTCGATGGCGCCGCGGGCGCGCTGCGCCTCGGCAACGCCGCCCATGTTCCCGTCGTTGCCGACAATCAGCGGGATTCGGCGACCCGCGCGCCGCTCGAGCGCGCGTTCGTAGCCGTTGTGAACGTGATAACCGGCAAACGTTGCCGGCAGGTTCGGCGACTTCCCGAACACTCCGTAGCGCTCGTACGGTCCGGGGATCGCAAGTCCGACGCCGCGGACATCGCTCCACCCGAGATCGTTTTCCGACAAGTAGTCGGCGATGGCGTCGGACCACGTTTCCATCAGCGCGTCGGGACCCGCCTCCGAGTTCGTCGGGCGCTGCAGGAGCTTGGTGGACACCGCGCGACCGTCCTCCCAGACGCCGGCAACCTTCGACGTCGTCGCGCCGCCGTCAGTGCCGATGTACACATCGCGACCGCTCATATGTGCGAAACCTCATTCATGCTGGTGGGAGCCTACGTGGTGGGTCTTGCGTGTGTCAACGGCCTGGCGCATCCGAGTCGGGCTGGCTTTGTGGACGCTCCCCTGGGAGCCGTTCGAGCGTGACATATAAGGGACCGACGCCAAGCAGAGCCACGAGTCCCATGCTTCCGAGACCGGCACGGTTCACGATCCTGAATCTCACGTGCTCGCCAGGGTGCGCGTCGAACTCCATCGTTTTCCAGACGAGCGTGTTATGCCCGCGAAGAACATGATGCCCCGGTGGAATCTCGCGGCTGGCGCGTTCGCCAAACAGCAGCACGGCGAACCGCTCGCCGTCGAGCGATAACACCACCTGCCTGGTCTGCACATCATCGGGTGAAGTGCGCTCGACCGTCAATCGTGCGGGATCCATCTGAGCCGTAGTCATCCGTCGAAGTCGTCTAGAAATAGAGGATCACACCGACGCCGGTGCGTGTCGCCACGCTGTTGCCATGGTTGGTCGTGCGCACCTCGCTGACGATCGTCGTCGTCGCCGATCCAGTCTGTCGCGTATAGCCGAATCCCAATTCTCCAAACACGGCGAAACGGCGGCCCAAGGAATACTGACCCCCAAACATACCGGCGATCGAATACGAGTCGGCCGTCGAGCCCGTCACGTCGCCGTGACCGCGGGTCCGGGCGAAGGAGAACCGCGGCGCCACATACGTGCGGAAGTTGTCGGTGAGGGACGAGAAGAAGAGCACGCTGACACCGGTGCCGAGCGACCAGAAATCGGTCGTGGCATCAACGATACCATCGCTGGTCGTGTCGGCTTTCGAGAAAGAGATTTCCGGCCGCACCGCGACGCGCTCGCCAATATGCCATTGAATGCCGATGGCACCGGGGTAGCCGGTCGTGATCCCGACGCGTCCGGTGTCCTGTGCGCCGGCCGCTGTCACCACTCCAATCACGCAGCAAACGAAAATGATCGTCAATCGCACGCTCATGCAAATCTCCAGTGAACCTTGAACCGCGTCGAGGCTGCAAAAACCTTGCGGAAGTATTCTAAAGGTGAGATGGCCGAATGGCGTGTCGCGGCGGAGGCTGATGGCGTGCGCCTCGACAAGTACCTGGCTGATCCCGAGCGGCTAGGTTCTCGCGGACGGGCAGCCGATGCGCTCGAACGCGGCAAGATTTATCTCAACGATGTCGAAGTCGGATTGGCTGACGGCGGACGCCGATTGTCTGCCGGCGACCTCGTTCGATTGTGGGCCGATCGCCCCGGCAGTGCGAAGCGCCAGCCCAGACTCGGCGTGACCGACGACCTCGATGTCGCCTATGAAGACGACGTGATGATCGTCGTGAACAAGCCTCCCGGGATCCTGAGCGTGCCGCTCGAACGGCGGCCCGATGCGGTTTCAGTGCTCGACCTGATCGAGCGCAGGTTCCGATCTCATGGCCGACGGCGCGCCTATCCCGTGCACCGGATCGACCAGAACACATCGGGGCTCGTGGTGTTCGCAAAGAACGAGCTCGCACAGCGCCTTCTGAAGGATCAGTTCAAGCGCCGGGAGCCCGTGAGAATTTATTGGGCGGTCGTTTATGGCAGCCCCGTTCCGGCGGAAGGCACGTGGCGCGACGAGCTCGTCTGGGATGAGAAGGCGCTGATTCAAAAACCGGCTCATCCGCGCGATCCTCGCCGGCAACGCGCACTCAGTCGCTACAAAGTGATCGAAACCTTCGAGGGTGCGTCGTTGATCGAGGTAAGCCTCGAGACCGGACGTCGCAACCAGATTCGGATCCAAGCACGCCTTCGCGGCCATAGCCTTGTCGGCGAGGCGCGCTATATCCACGGCCCTGGTTCGCTACGGCCGATCGATTTTGCCCGCCACGCTCTGCACGCGCGCAAGCTGAGCCTCCGTCATCCTGGTGATGGTCGTTCCATGGAATTCGAGGTGCCACCTCCTGCGGACTTTCTCGAGCTGTTGACTCGGCTGCGACGTCGACGCTGATCTATGCTCGAACGCGGAGGACTGCCATGGACCGCGTGCTTGGGCGATTCAGTCCGCAACTCTATGCGCTGATGCGAATCGCGGTCGGACTCTTGTTCGCGTGCCATGGTGCGCAGAAGCTGTTTGGCGTGCTCGGCGGCCACCGCGTCGTGCTCGCGTCGCAATTCGGCATCGCCGGCATCATCGAATTCTTCGGCGGCATCCTGATTGCGGTTGGACTGTTCACCGGCACCGCAGCGTTCATCGCCAGCGGCGAGATGTCGTACGCCTATTTCACTCAGCACCTGCCACGCCACGGCGCCCCGATTCAAAATGGCGGCGAGCTCGCCGTGCTCTATTGCTTCGTTTTCCTCTTCATCGCCTCACGCGGCGTCGGCCTCTGGGGCATCGATAAGCGGACGAAAATCTAGTAGGAAATCCCAATCACCAATCCTCAATCAGCACTCACCAATTCAATCGGCAATCACAATCGTCAATCCGCAATCACAATCGTCAATCAGCATTCAATCATTCGGCATTCAACATTCGACATTCAGCATTTCTATCCTGTTTCTTGCCATCGCCTGACGACATCGAGCGGATAGATCAGCATGAGAATGTTCAGGGTCAAGTTGTCGCGAATCCAGTAGGCGAGCAGCAGCTCAATCGCGACAGCGAGCACCACCGCGATCCGGACCGGTAGACGGGCCGCCAGTGCGAAGCCGACGACCATCGCGAGGATGTCGGAGACGGAGTTGATGACGCTGTCGCCGTAGTAGTCGAGCGAGACCGTGGCCTCGCGATATCGATTGATGATGAAATCGGTGTTCTCGACGATTTCCCACGTCGACTCCAGGAAAACCGCGATCACCAGTCGCGTGCTGACGGGCCACCTCCGGCCGACCAGCCATAGCAGCGCGTAGAAGCCCAGGCCGTGAATCACGTGAGTGAAGGTGTACCAGTCGGTCAGGTGCTGCGAGTTCTCCGAGCTCTGGACGACGCCGTGCCAGAGCTTCACGTAGCCGCACTTGCAGATGGGCACCCGCCCCATCGACAGGAGAATCACAGCGCTGACGGCGATGATGAGGATCGACGCGGCCGACGCCCGGATGAATTGGCGATCCACCAAGCTCATGGATGGCGCGATGTTACCATCGTGATGTGAGCGAGGTGGCCATGAACAGTCGTTCGATCGTGTATGCGTTCCTCATTACTCTGCTCGCCATAACGGAGTCATCCTGCCGACTTGCCGGTGGCATTTTCAAGGCTGGTTTCTGGTCCGGGATCATCGTCGTCGCGATCGTCGTCGCGGGCGTGGTCTTTCTCGCGACCAGGGCCCGCGGCTGATCGCGCTTTTCGTGGGCGGGCCACGGCGCTCGGGTAACGACTCCCCTCCGTGTGTGCGTTTCCGCTCGCGATGCTTACAGTAATTGCCTTCTGCGCATGTACTGAGACGCTTCAATCACTTGGCGCGCCGATTGCCTGCCATACATATACCCCAGCGCCTCAGGTTCCCTGTCGTCTTGTCGCAATGCAAAGGAGGCCCGGCGGCCGTCGGGTTTATGGACATCCGGTGCCCTCGGTGCGGTTGTGAAGCGGTCCCTGCGGGCCATGAAGATGCCCGCGCGTATTACCAGTGCCCGAAATGTAATCGGATCTGGGCGACCACGCTCGCGTCGCTGTCGGGCCGGGAAGGGCCTCGCAGTCGCCGAGGCTCCATCCGAGTTCTTGTCGTTGACGATTCAAACGAACTGACCGGTCTCGTCGCCGCGTGGCTCGAAGAGGAGGGGTACGCAGTCATCACCGCGACCTCTGGCCGCGAAGCGTTGGATGCGGCGTCGGTCTACTACCCGGATATTGTCCTGCTCGATCTGATTATGCCGCCCCCGGACGGCTTCGCCGTGTGTGCGGCGCTTCGCACTCCGCTTCCACCACAGGTGATTCTCATGACTGGCCTGAGCGATGCGGATCATGTTCGCCGCGCGCTCGATCTCGGCGTCGTGTCGCTGCTCAGAAAACCGCTCACACGAGAAGCGGTCGTCGACGCGGTGACCGTCGCCGCCGAACGCTGCAGCCGTGATCCCTTGTCGAAACTGCGGTGGCACTTCGGCATGCATCCCCGCGCATAGTCCAAGTCGTAGCGTGCCCGTTTTGCGTTTGACGTTCTTGATTTCGGTGTGTCGGTGTCGGTTATTCGGGCCAACGCGAACGAAAACCTAAAAACCACAAACCGAAACCAACAACCTAAGACCACAAACCGAAACCAACAACCTAAGACCGCAAACCGAAACCAAGAACCAAAACCACAAACCGACCAAGAACCAAAACCAGAAACCGACCAAGAACCAAAACCACAAACCGACCGAGAACCAAAACCACAAACCGAAACCAATAACCTAAAACCAAAAACCGAAAACAGACGCTTCGCCATCTCTACCGCGCCAAGCGGACTATCATAGTCGCCGCGTCCCATGGAGACGCGCCCTATGAACCGGTTTCGCTGGCTCTCGGTCGTCCTTTTCACGTTCATCCCAATCGCCATTCCAAGCGCGCACCCGCCTCGACCAGGGAGCCAGAGCGGGCTGCACCAGCTGACCGCAGTCGATCCGGCAGTCTTCAAAGGACTGAAGTATCGCCTCGTCGGTCCGTCCCGTGGAGGGCGCGTGACGACGGTGACCGGTGTGCCGTCGCAGCCTCGCACCTTCTATATGGGTGTAGCGAGCGGCGGGTTGTTTCGAACCACCGACGGCGGGACGACGTGGGCAGCAATCTCTGACGGAAAGATTCCGCTGGGCTCGATGGGTTCGATCGCCGTGGCGGACTCGGATCCCAATACCATTTATGTGGGCACCGGGTCCGACGGTGTTCGCAGCAACGTGTCGACCGGACGCGGCGTTTACAAGACGACGGATGGCGGCGCCACATGGCAGTTTGCCGGCCTCTACGACGCCGGCCAGATCGGTGCCGTCAGAATCCATCCGACCAATCCCAACATCGTGTGGGTTGCCGCCTACGGCGATGCGTTCAAAAGAAACGCCGAGCGTGGCGTCTTCAAGACCGATGACGGCGGGAAGAGCTGGCGCAAGGTGCTCTTCATCAACGACGGCGTCGGCGCAATGGATCTCGAACTGCAACCGGGGAACCCGAGCGTCGTCTATGCCTGGATGTCGCGTCTGGAACGGAAGCCGTGGACGATTATCAGTGGGTCGAGGGACGGCGGATTTTTCAAGAGCGCGGATGGCGGCGAACACTTCACGCACATCACAACCGGACTACCGTCCGATCTGATCGGCAAAGCGAATCTCGCGGTGACTAACGCGAAGCCGGAACGTATTTACGCGCTCATCGAGGCGCGTCCAGGTGGTGGATTGTACCGATCTGATGATGCTGGTCAGTCGTGGGCGCTGATCAATTCGCAGGGCGCACTCATTCAGCGGCCGTTCTATTACACAACCCTTGGTGCCGATCCCACCAACGCCGACGTCGTGTATGCCGGCGCAGAGAGCTTCTTCAAGTCAGTCGATGGCGGGAAAACGTTTGCCGCAATCAGAACCCCGCATGGCGACAATCACGACATCTGGATCAATCCGAGAGACGGCAACACGATGATTCAGTCGAACGACGGCGGCGCGAACGTGTCGTTCGATGGCGGCCGGACGTGGTCGTCGCAGCTGAACCAGGTAACCGGCGAATTCTATGGCGTCTGGACGGACGATCAGTTTCCCTACAAGTTGTACGGCGCACAGCAGGACGACTCGACGGTGATCATCACCAGCCAGGCCGATCCGTTCGCGCGCGATGACTGGCGCGCCGGACCCGGCTGCGAGACCGGCCCGATCATTCCGCATCCGCTGAACCCCGAGATCGTCTACGGCTCCTGCAAAGGGCAGTACAGCGTGATGAACCTGAAGACCGGTCAGGAGAAGAATTACTGGATTGGTGCCCAATCGCTGTACGGCAATCCTGCCAGCGATCTGATTTACCGGATGCAGCGCGTATCCCCGATGGCCGTGTCGCCGCACGATCCGGAGGTGCTGTACTACGGCTCGCAGTACCTTCACCGCACGCGCGACAAAGGGCTCACCTGGGAGAAGATCTCACCCGATCTGACCGCGCATCCGGAGTGCTGTCAGGGTGTCAGCGGCGAACCGATCACCCGGGACGTGACCGGCGAGGAGTTCTACAGCACGCTGTACGCGATCACCGAATCGCCACTTGAAACAGGCGTCATCTGGACCGGTGCGAACGATGGTCCGTTCTACGTGACCCGCGACAATGGGCGGACATGGTCGAACGTGACGCCGAAAGATCTGGAGCCGGGCGGGCGCGTGCAGTACATCGAAGCTTCGCCGCATCGAAAGGGATCGGCGTACTACGCTGTCTATCGCTACCTGCTCGGCGACTATCGCCCATACATCTACGAAACCGACGATTATGGCCGGAGCTGGAAGCGGCTCACGGATGGATCGAACGGGATTCCGGCAGATACGCCGACGCGCGTGGTGCGCGAAGACCCGGATCGCGAGGGATTGATGTATGCCGGCACCGAATTCGGGATGTACATCTCGTTCGACAACGGCGCCGATTGGCAGCCGTTTCAGCTCAATCTGCCGAACGTTCCGATCAGCGACATCAAGCTGCATCGCAACGACCTGATCGTGGCCACACAGGGGCGCGCCTTCTGGATCCTCGACAACGTCAGTTCGCTGCACCAGCTCGCGTCCGCTTCCACGCCAACCGAGGTCCACTTGTTCAAGCCCCGCGACGGTTATCGAACCAGGAGCGCTCCCGGAGTGCTCGGGCCGAACATCGAGTACTACCTGCCCACGGTGCCGGCGGGGCCAGTGACGGTCGAAATACTAGACGCCGGGGGTGGCCTCGTAAATTCGTATAGCAGCGATGCTGCAGTAGGGGGAGGCCGAGGGGGACGTGGACGCGGTGCGATAACGGCGTCAGCAGAGTCCGACGACCCGGACGCCGCGCCGGCCGTTGGCCGCGGCCGCGGCGGATACGTATCCCGGGCGACGAAGAGCGAAGGACTCAACCGCTTTGTCTGGGACGTGCGCCATCAAGCCGGGGTTCTCGCGCCGCCCGGTGCCTACACAGTGCGACTGAAGGTTGGCAGCGTGACTGAAATGCAGCCGTTCACGGTCTTGATCGATCCCAATGTCGCGGCCGATGGCGTCACGGTTGCCGATCTCAAGGAACAGTTCGAGCACAACCTGCGGATGCGGCAGCTCATCACCGAGGTGAATCAGGTGGCGGCGCGATTGCGAGATGCCCAGACCAGGGCAGCCAGTACTCCGAGTGCAGACGCGAAGACGAGTGAACTCGAGGCAATCGCTGCGAAACTGTTTACCGAGCCGGTGCGCTACGGGAAGCCCGGTCTCCAGGCTCAGATCACGTACTTGGCAGGAATGACCACTGGCGCAGACCAAAAGATCGGCCGCGATGCGGTTGAACGCTATGCGACCCTCCGCAAAGAGCTCGACGCGATTGGTGCAGAGCTCGACCGCGTCGTGAATCGCTAATCCGCAAATCGTGAATCGCTTATCATCGATGCATGTCGCCAGTCGTCATACGGTCAAGGAAATGCAAGGATGGCTCTGATGCGTAACACAATGCTCGCGGTCTGTCTCGTGGCGGCGTGGTCGGCCACCGTCCGCGCGGACTTGAAATACACGACCCACATGGAAGTCAAGAAATCGGACGCTGCGCCGGCACAGCCCGCCAATCCGATGATTGGCATGATGGGCGATGCGGTGATGAAGCAGATGGTGCCCGAGGGCGCAGCCGACGTCGACTACCTGGTCAGCGACAAGGGTGCCCGCATCGAATACCTCCAGGCAGCGATGGGCCAGGCGGCCGGGACTGTGAACCTGGTCATGTCCGACGGCACACTGATCGTGCTGAATCCGAAAGAGAAGACGTATTGGAAGACGAGCGTGCAGTCGGCGCTCGAGGGAATGAAATCCGCCGGGATTCCAACGCCGGACGTCACCGCCAGGCGGACCGGCCAGTTCGATACGGTGGCGGGAACCAAGTGCGAAGTTGTCCAGTTCGATTGGAAGATGGCGATTCCGATTCCCGAGGCCGCTCGCGGCAAGCTGCCGCCCGATTTTCCCACCACGTTGACCATGAACGGCGACAGTTGCGCCACCACCGACCAGTATCAGAAGTACGCCGACCTCGTGAACAAGAGCGCGAGCGCGATGATGAACGCCATGGGGTTCGACAAGATCGCGCAGGGCGGTATCGTGCTCCGGCAGAAAATGCAGATGATGGGCTATGAGATGACGTCTGCGGTCACCAAGATCGGCGAGGAGGCCGCTCCGCCGAATGCGTTCGACGTGCCCGCCGACTACAAGGAAGTGCCGATGCCGGGTGCGGCGAGCAAATAGTTTGCAGGCCTCCGCGATGCCTCGCCGCAGCGCCTGGATCGTCGCCGCTGTCTGCACTCAGGCTTTCCTCCTGGCGCAGACTCCCGCGCCGCGCGACAGCCAGGCGCCGGTGACGATCCTTCGGCCCGCTCGCGTGTTCGATGGTGAGTCGATGCACGACGGATGGGCGGTTCGTGTGCAGGGGGATCGCATTCAGGCCGCCGGACCTGCAGCAAACGTGGCCGCAAACGGTGCCGCAGTCGTGGACCTTCCCGGACTGACCCTCCTTCCCGGCCTGGTCGAGGGGCATTCGCACGTGCTGCTGCATCCCTACGACGAGACCAGCTGGAACGATCAGGTCGCGCACGAATCGGTCGGCGTGCGCACCGCGCGCGCGGTCAATCATCTCCGTGCCACACTCATGGCCGGCTTCACGACGATCCGAGATCTCGGCACCGAAGGTGCCGGATACACCGACGCCGAGCTGAAGCAGGCGGTGGAGGAAGGCATCATCCCCGGCCCGCGCATGCTCGTCGCGACCCGCGCGATCGTCGCGACAGGCAGCTATGGTCCGAAAGGTTTTTCGCTCGAGTGGCGCGTGCCGCAGGGAGCAGAGGAGACGGATGGTACGGACGCGATCCGTGTGGTTCGCGATCAAATCGGACATGGCGCCGACTGGGTCAAAGTCTACGCCGACTACCGATGGGGTGCCCGCGGTGAAGCCGCGCCGACGTTCTCGCTGCAGGAACTGACGTCGATGGTGGAAACCGCCAGGAGCAGCAATCGTCCGGTCGTCGCGCACTCGACGACGGCGGAAGGAATGCGGCGCGCCGTCATGGCGGGCGTGGAAACGATCGAGCACGGTGATAGTGGAACGCCAGAGGTGTTCAAACTGATGGCCGACAAGAACGTCGCGCTCTGTCCGACGCTCGCCGCGGGCGACGCCACCGCGCAGTATGCCGGATGGAAGAAAGGTTCCTCCCCTGAGCCCTCTGGCATCACGCGCAAGCGCGCCAGTTTCAAAGCCGCGCTCGACGCCGGCGTCACGATTCTGAGCGGCAGCGACGTCGGGGTCTTCACGCACGGCGACAACGCCCGCGAGCTCGAGTTGATGGTCAATTACGGCATGACCGCTGACGCCGCGCTGAAGAGCGCCACCTCCATTGCCGCACGCGTGTTGCACATGGACAGTCGCATCGGTCGGATCAGGGAAGGGCTGCTCGCCGACATCATCGCGGTCGACGGCGATCCGACCAGGGACATCTCATCACTCCGGCGGGTTCGCTACGTGATGAAAGGCGGTACCGTGTATCGGCCACTGGATCGCTGACGTCGCGTGGACACCCGAAAGATTCCCGCCCGCGCTGTGGTGAGCTGGGTCCTCTACGACCTGGCGAACACCATCTTCTCGATGGGAGTGGTGTCCGTTTACTTTTCCACCTGGGTGAGAGATCAGGTGGGGCCGCTCAGGGCCGACTCGGTCTATGGCGTGATCACGGCCATCTCGATGGGGCTGATTTTCATCGCCTCGCCAGTCCTCGGCGCCATGACCGACCGCGCGCGCCGCCGCATGCCGTTCCTGGTCGTCAGCACCCTCATCTGCGTGCTGTTCACCGCGCTGCTCGCGCGCGGCGGCTTCTATGTCACCGCCCTCTGTTTCGTGATCGCCAATGTTGCCTACCAGGCCGGTCTGCAGTTCTACGATGCCATGCTTCCGGAGGTGAGCCACGAGGGGAACCGCGGAAAGATCAGCGGCATCGGCGTGGGAGTAGGTTACCTCGGGTCCTACATCGCCGTCGGCCTGGGCATGGATGCGGTGTTCGGTTCGTCGGACAAGCCGTTCCTGTTCACGATGATCGCCCTGTTCTTCCTGCTGTTTGCGCTGCCATGCTTCTTCTTCGTCAAGGAGCGCGGCAATCCCAATCCGCGGGAAGTGTTCAGCCTGTCCATGTTGCGCGAATCAACGAGCGAAACCTTGCGCACGATTCGATCCGGGCAGCAGTATCCCGGATTGGTACGATTTCTCGTCGGCCGCATCTTCTATACCGATCCGATCAACACGGTCATTTCGATCATGATGCTCTACACGATCAACGTGGCCGAACACACCGGGCTGACGCATGCGCAAGGAGAAGGCACGGGAAAGCTGATCATGATGACCGCGATCAGCTTTGCCGTCGTTGGCGGCTTTGCCTGGGGGTGGATCGTCGATCGCGTCGGTCCGAAACGGACGCTGAATTACGTCCTCTACCTGTGGGTGGGCGTCTTCCTGCTCGCCGCGGCGGTCGGAATCCTCGGGCTGCCGATCCTGACGCTCTATGCTGTGGCGTGTTCGGCTGGAGTTGCGCTCGGCGGGGTCTGGGCGGCAGATCGTCCATACATGCTCCGGCTGACGCCGCCGTCGAGGATCGGCGAGTTCTACGGCTTGTATGGAATGGTCGGCCGTTTCTCGGCGATCACCGGCCCCTTGATCTGGGCGATCGTCACCCGTGTCACGATCAACGGGCTGGGGCTGGCGCCGAACGTTGGGCAAGGCATCGGCGTGCTGGTGCTGCTCGCGCTGATTGCGGTCAGCTACGTCATCCTCCAGCCGGTCAGCGACGAGCCGCGCGACTGGCAGCGGCTGTCATCGTCTGCCGTGCCAGCGGCAATCGTCCGCTGAGACGATTATTCGTTCGCGGCGCGAATTCGATTGATCTTCTCGTCACGCTCGCGTTCGAACCGATCGAGGTCGCGGCGAAGCTCGCTCTGACGCTCCTCGAGCTCCGCCGGATCGAAGACACCGGCAATCGTTGACTGGTGCATGATCCGACGTTCGGCGACCTGGGCCTCGTACACGTTCCGCACTTCCGCAATCGCCGATCGCTGTGCGTCGGTCAGCGGCCGCTGCTCGGTCCCGGCCTCGGCGTCCTTCTTCCGCAGCCGTTCCATGACGATGTCGAACGAACTCTTGGGGGCGTCAGCCATCTTCAGTCGTTCCTCCGTGGTCTTGCCAGCCATGGAAATCTCATAGCCGAATTATATGCGGGACGTTGGTCGCCCCCCGGCTGAAGATAGGTAGCGATCGCGATCCGCGACGTGGGATCCACCGATCGAAAATCCAGCGAGTCGATCGTTCTGAGAATCGCCCGTATATACTTTCTTCACCCAATGCGTCGGTCTTTTCAGCCGGTTCTTCTCGCTTCCATCGTTTACGTTCTCCTGACAATCGCGCTCACCTGGCCGCTGGTTGTGCACCCGGGCAGCCTCGTTCCAAACGATCTCGGGGATCCTCTGCTGAACACCTGGATTCTCGCGTGGGACGCACGCGTCGTTCCGCTGACGGCCGGGTGGTGGAACGGCCCGCAGTTCTACCCGGTGCCTGGAACCATGGCATTTTCCGAGCACCTGC
>JBPYFA010000419.1:0-9109 GCA_051986585.1 Vicinamibacterales bacterium
GCGGTCCAGCAGTTGACGTATACCAACAACCTGGCCTACCACAACACGTACGGAGTCAAAGGTGATGGAGCGGCGGTCGGAACGCCAAGCCTGATCGCGTTCACGCCGTCGTATATCTGGACCAACAACGTGTTGGCCGGCGGCGCGGGTCAACCCTATCCGGCAATAACGTGGCTGCCGGCAGTCGTCGACTACCAACTTTCGTTTGATCAGGACTATCGGCTGGTGGCCATGAGCCCCTACTTCAAGGCGGCGACGGATGGGAAGGACGTTGGCGTCGACTGGACGCAGCCGTTGCCAATCATCCAGAGTCCCCGGGGGCTGCGTTTGACGAAGTAAACAATGATCAATGTCCAATGTTCAATGATCAAGTGTTCAAGCTAGATCATTGAGCATTGAATGTTGGAGCATTGATCATTGAACATTGTTCATCCCTGACGCTCGAACACGAACTCGTTGCACCCGAGTCCGACGCCGCCGCACTTCATCTTCCTGAGCGTAAATCCTTTCGCTTTGTAGAAGTCGAAGATCTGGTCGGGCGTTGCGAATTCGTAGGGGTAGCCGCCAACCCAATCGATGATGTCGTACCACTTGTTCATGCCGCGACGTCGCCGGTAGTCGGTCCACGATCGCACGTAGTCCCCGGGTCTTCCACGCAGCGTCGCTGACGCGGCGGCCTTTGCTTCCGCCGGAATCGTCACCGCAACTGCGAACGGCTTGCGTGCCGCCGCCGGCAGGCCGTTGTAGGTCCGCTTGATCCATTCCCACCGCCGGCTCTGCGAGCCGGTGTCGTTGTAGATGGCGATGAACAATTTGCCAGTGGGAGCGACGGGAATGATCGCGTTCTCCAGCGCCCGCCACATCGAGCCTGTGTGGTGCAGGACGCCCCACGAATAGACGATGTCGAACGTGCCGAGGCCTCGGAGGTACTCCGGATCCAGCGCGGACCCGCGCTCGATGACCCAATCGGAAGCAGTCCCGAAGTAACGGCGTCGCAGTTCTTTGGTGCAGGCGACCGATTGTGGATCGTAGTCGAACGAGTGCACTGTCGCTCCGAGCCGCTTCGCAGCCAGGCTGGATAGTCCGCTGCCGGATCCGATATCCAGGAACCGAACGCCGTCAAGCCGCTCGGTCTCCAGCATGCGCTGCAGTCCGCGCTCGGCAGCGTTGATGCGCTCTTCGTCGAGCACCGTCAGGAACTTCGCCCAGTTGTCGCCGAACTCGAAGCGTTCACCCCGTGCGACTTCGCTCGCGTGCGTGTCGCCTGTACTGACGAGTGGAACTGCTGCTGTTGCCTGATTCCTCATCTGCTGGAACCTCCAAGTCGCTCCAGGCTGTTCTGTCCGCCAATCTGGATAGTCAAGTACCCCAAGGCAAAAGCCGCGTCCATCGCCCGGGTGGCGGCCGAGCGGCCGTGGCCAGTGACGACTTGCAGGGGCGCCATCACCACGCCGGCGAGAAACCGTCGCAGGAAATGAAGCGTTGGAGGCGGCGGCTGAACACCCGTATCGCTTTCGCCACGATCGATCACCGCATGGGTGATTCCGCACCAGAAAAACCAGCGCAGGAAGTACCGTAAACGCGTTCGCTCCGCTGGGACCCAATGACGGACGCGCAGTTCCGGCCGATATTCGCAGCGGTAACCGGCGGCGACCGCACGTTGCGAGAGGTCGTGATCTTCGCCGCCGAGCAACGTCCCTCGTCTCTTCCCGAGATGGGTAGCAAAGCCTCCCAACGTTTCGAACAGGGAGCGCCGGATGGCCATGTTTGCGCCAACGGCTGTGTGTCCGCCCAGGTCTTGCGCCTCACCGTAGTGGAGCAGCGCGAGTGGCGAGGTCATGAGCGTATACCTGCCGTTCTCTTCGACCTCGAGCCACGCCGGGGCAGGCCGTTGCCAATTCGGATCCACTCGGCCTGCCACGAGGGCGAGCGATGGGTTTTGGAAGAGAGATCGGATTGTTTCAATCCAGTCGTCACCGACGAGCACATCGTCGTCGGTCAACGCCAGGACGTCACCCTGTGCCTCGCGGCAGGCGGCGTTGAGAGCGGCCGCCTTACCGGGCGCCGGATCGAACCGTGTGCGCAATGGCACAGGAAATCGTTTCGCCATCTGCGCGATGACGTCGGACGTCCCATCGGTGCTGGCGTTGTCGACCACGATGACTTCATCGCCCGGCTCGAACGATTGCACCCTGAGGCGCTCGAGTGTCGGCTCCAGGAGCGCTGCGCGGTTGTGCGTCGCGATGAGGATGGTGATCCTGATCACCGCCAGCTCCGTTCGATCAATGGACTCTGCACGTTGAGATCACGTAACGCGGCTCGCGTCCACCGTCCGGCCACGTACCCGGTGAACCATACGATCCGCATCGCGGCGGTACTCACCGTGCGCAGGTTCACGCTGAGGATTCCGAATGCGGTTGATGCGAGATCCTGTACCATGCGTCTCCACAGGTACCCCGGCACGCGCAGGAGATAATTCGTCGTCGACGGATACTCGTGTTCGAGACCCGCCTCGATTCGGCCGTTGCTGTAACACCATCGCAAGAAATATCCGAGCCGGAGGCGCTCTGCAGGCACTCGGTGCAGAACGTAGGCGTCTGGCTCGTAGACACCGGCGAATCCGGCGGCTAGGAGCTTCAGCGCGAACTCATGATCCTCCCCGGTGCGAAGGGTGTCTTTGAGTTTGCCAAGATTCGGATTCCAGCCCCCGATCCGGTCCAGGACATGGCGGCGAACGGCCATGTTCGCGCCGATCGGCATGATCTCATCTTGGACGCCCTGGAGAATGAGTCGTTGTTGACCTCCGTCGGCGACCGCCAGCACTCCATGGAGGGGTGGCGTCAACCACCGGGGCGGCGTGGCTTCCCAGAGTGGCAGGATTCGTCCAGCGGCGTAATCGGCGCCCGTCTCACTGAAGGCGAGCGCATACGCCAACAGCCACTTCGGTGACGGAAGGACATCGTCGTCAGTGAACACGAGTAGATCGCCTCGCGCGTGCTCGACCGCAGTATTCAGCGCGTGAGACTTGCCCGCGCGCGTCTCGGTCAAGTAAGTGACCGGGATGGTGGATTCCCGGGCGGCCGCCCGGACCACCTGCCTCGTCTCGTCGATCGAACCATTGTCGGCGACGAGGATTTCTACGGGGCAGCCAGGTGACACCTGAGCGCACAGCGCTTCGAGTGTGCTCTTGAGGAGCGGCGCGCGGTCGCGCGTGGCAACGATGACGCTGATCATCATGCTGCCTCCGCCCGTACGGTGCTGTCGACGCCACCGGCCGCGCCGACTTCACGACGCGCAATCTCTCGGAGCGCGATCGCCAGGCCGAGCACGAGGTACAGAGTCCAGTAGTACGCGACCGAGGCAAACATCGCGGCAATCAGCCAGCCGGTCAGGCTTGCCAGCATGGCCGAGGCGTACATTTCCAACGGCTCCCGGCGCGCGAGCCACCGGTCCGATTCCTTCGAACGTGGCTTCAGTGTTCGTCGAGCTTTTCGCAAGAGCCTGCTGGCTTGCACGCCGGCGACGAAGCCGCTGCCCACGATCATGGCAAAAATCAGAACGCCGCCCGTTCCCAGTTCTGAGGCCACCTGCAGCCATGCGTTGTGCGCCTCACGCCAGGTTTCCTCGCGGTCGCTAGGGTTGTAGTTTTTGAAGTTGCCGGCGCCAAGTCCAAGGACCGGGTGATCGAGATAGGCCTGATACGCTTCTCGGAGCAGCCGCTTCCGAGCCTCGCGCGATCCCGTCGGGTCCTCCTCGGGATGGATGATGCTCGACATCCGCTCGGTAAAGGACGACGGCAGCAGCGGAATCGTGACCAGGGTCAACCCGATCACCGCGACAGCCACACTGGGACGGACCCGCCGGAGCTGGAAGAGCAGCACGGCCAGCATGCCGACGAGACCCAGTGTTCCGCCCCGGCTTCTACTGAAAATGATCGCAGCCACGATCGCCGGGGTGCCGATCGCGAGAACCGCTCGCAGCTTCGGGCGGGCTCTGCCAAGGACGAGGATGATCGCCATCGGCAAAAACGCGACGAGGTTCAGCGCCATGTCGTTCGGGTTGCCGAACAGGCCGCCTGCGCCTTGCGCCCGTCCGTCCTCGACCAGGTTGAGGCCTGCGCCGTAGTCGAGCACAACTTTGACGGCGACGTAACAACAGCTCACCACCACCACGTTGATGAACCGTTCAAATCGTGCTCGCGTCGTCAACGTGTTGGTAATCAGGACGAAGACGACGATGACTTTGCTGAACAGATCGGTCACGACGCCGACAGCGCCGCCTGGCCAGATCGAAAACGGCGCGGTCGCAAGCATGATCCCCGCGAACGCGAGCACGGCGCCAAGCTCGAACGTGAGCTTCGCGACAGGAGCACCGCGGTTGAGTCGGCCAACTACGAGCGCGATAATGCCGAACGTGCCGAACACCTCCGCCAGGTGAAGCGGATCGAGCAACGGAATAGTGTCCTGCGGCCGAACAAAAAGCACCAGCGTGAACGCGAGCAGCGCCCAATAGGCAGTCCGATCCCGCACCTCTGCGGCGGTGTCATCGACGGCGACGTTCTCAGCGCGAACCTCAACCTTTGGCCGAGCGGGCCCCACAAGGGCGAACCCGCCGCCGAATGCCAGACGTTCCTCGGCGCTCACGGTCCTACCACCGGACTGTCGAGGCTCAGCATGTGCCTGGGTAATGACGTCTGAGTGCCGTTTCTTTCCCTTTTTGGGTCGCTCACTTCCATACATCCTGACGACGGACGACCGCAATCAGACCACTGATGGCGGCCACGTTCATCATCACAAACGTATACGCCACTCTCGAGAGCCGCCTGAACGCCGGCATTGGGACTCCTGTCGCGCCCTACGCGGCTGGATCCCTGTGGCAATGACGGGAATTACAGGGAAACTCTCCGCGCCGGCAGCGATTCTGATCGCTCCGTTAACCGCGACCTTGGCTCATCGGTGGACTCATCCGTTGTGGAACGCACGGATTGCGCACCGACAAATGCCAGGCCATAGAAGCAGAGCTGCACCAACAGTGCCAGCCTGTAGGTCCAGCCTTGAAAGGCGAGTGGGATGTTGGAGATGAATGCGATCGCCAGACACCAGGGCACGATCAGTCTTCCAACCTTGTGAGATAAGTACTGGAGCCAGACTGGGTTGACGAACGGAGTGATCAATCTCGGTTCGAGCGCGAGGATCTGATAGTTGCCAGCAAGGGTTCGTTTTTTGCGCCGCGATTCATCGGCGCCGCTGGCCGAGACGCGATCGAAGGCTTGCGCAGCCTCATCGAAGACGACGCGTTTCCCATCCAGGACGATCCGCATCGGCGTCAGCACGTCGTCAAGGAGTGTTTCCGGTGGGAGCGGCCGCCACAGCGACCTGCGGATCGCGTAGACAGCCCCGGTGGCACCGAGCGTCGACCAGATGCGGCTCTCCTGACGCCGAAGCCACTTCTCGTATTTCCAATACAATCCAACGCCTTCGGCCACTTCTGAATTGGCGGCGCTGGCGCCAGCCTCGCAATCGAGGACCAGCTCGCCGGTCACGCCGCCCACACTCGGGTCGGCGAAGTTCGCCGCGAGTGCGATGAGGGTATTGCGCGCGAATCGCTGACGCGCGTCGGCGAAGACGACGAGGTCGCCGTGCGCGGCGGCCACACCCTCGTTGAGGGCGAGTGGCTTGCCGCCGCGCGGCCGTTCGATGTAGCGGACGCGATCGCCAAAAGCCGCGAGCACGCTTGCGGTTCGATCCGTCGATCCGTCCGACACGACGATGATTTCGACCGGCGTCGGGTATTCGGCTTCGAGCAGATTGGCTATTCGATCCGGCAGCCGATCGGCTTCATTCCGTGCGGCGATGACTACCGAAACCGACGGAGCGCGGGCTGGTGTGAATGTTCTCGCGACTGGGCGCGAACGAAGCGCAGCCCAGATCGCGAGCAGTAGCGGATAGCCAGCATAGACATAGAAGACGAGAAGTATCGACGCCCAGAACGATGTTTCCATTGCAACAGGCGTCGTACAGGCTTCCGCTAGCCGGTGACGACGCGCTCCAAGATTCCTGAAGGATGCGGCGCGCCCAGCTTGAAGACGTGCGCCGCCGGCTTGTGGATTGCGTTTCTCGTATCAACGATGAGATCGGCTTGCGCCACCATCGCGTCGTAATCGAAGGTCTTGTGATCGGTAACGATCACGATGCAGTCGTAGCGGCCGAAGGAGATCGACGAAGGATCCTCGCTGCGAACGTCGACGCGCCCGGACCATTCTCTGGCATGGACTTCGGGTACGTACGGATCCACGTACGCCACCGTTGCCCCTTTGTCGCGCAGCAATCCCATCACGTCCAGCGCTGGGGATTCACGCATGTCATCGATATCGCGCTTGTAGGCAACACCGGCAATGAGAATATTGGCGCCGTTGATGGCCTTCCGCTTGGTGTTGAGTGCTTCGGCAACCTTGCTGACCACGTATTCAGGCATCGCGCCGTTGATGTGTCCGGCGAGCTCGATGAACCGGGGATCGAAGCCGCTTTGCTTGGCCTTCCATGACAGATAGAAGGGATCGATCGGGATACAGTGGCCACCGAGACCTGGCCCGAGATAAAACGCCATGAACCCGAACGGCTTGGTGCGCGCCGCATCGACCACTTCCCACACGTCGATGTCCATCCGGTCGCACATCAACGCGAGCTCGTTGACGAGCGCGATGTTGACGGCGCGGAACGTGTTCTCGAGCAGCTTGACCATCTCCGCGACGCGCGTCGAGCTGACAGGAACGATGGTCTTGATCGCCGATCCGTAAAGCGCGGTCGCGAGCTTCCGGCATTCTTCGGTAACCCCGCCGACCACTTTCGGGACGTTCCCGGTGTGAAACGTCGGGTTACCCGGATCGACCCGCTCAGGGGAGAACGCCAGGAAAATATCGGTGCCGACCTTCATGCCCTTGGCTTCGAGCATCGGCTGGACGAGTTCGTCGGTCGTGCCTGGGTAGGTGGTCGATTCCAGCGCAATGAGCAGGCCGGGGTGAAGGTGGTTCGCAATGGACTCAACTGCGGAGACGATGTAGGACATGTCGGGGTCCTTCGTCTTGCGCAGCGGAGTGGGGACGCAGATGTTGATCGTGTCGAGCGTTTTGACGACTGAGAAATCCGTCGTCGCGTCGAGCTTCCCGGATCCGGTGAGCGCCTCGAGATCCTTGGTCAGCACGTCGGGTATGTACGAGTGGCCGGCTTTAATCGCGCGAATTTTCCGCTCGTCGAGATCGATTCCAGTCACCTTGAAGCCCGCTTTGGCGAGTTCAACCGCCAAGGGCAGGCCGACGTATCCGAGTCCGACGATGCCGACACTTGCTTCCCGCCGCTCGATCTTTCCGAGCAGATTGCTCGCGATCTGATTCATGTACGCACTCCCTCGGACATGAGGATATCAGATCAGGATCGCACGGCATGCCAGGAGCTGAAGAGCCTCGACAATCGCTGCCAAAGCGTCAACTCGCCGGGGTTGGTCTGTGACGGGTTCGGTCGATTCAACGCAACCGAGGAACGCGGCATCGACGCTGCCGCGGGCCGTGCCGGTTGCGTCTGCCGGAGCAGGCGATACTCTTCGTTCATGATGCGGCGCTGTGCCGCAATCTGCCGCTCGCGCTCGGCGATCGCCTGCTCCCGCGCCGTCAGCTCACGGAGCCGCCTCGACATGCTCTCGCGCTCGGCGGCGAGTTCTTCGCGGGTTGCCGCGAGCTCGGTCGCCTGCACGGCCGCATCACGAACCGCCGCCCGCGATCGATCTCGGCTCGATTGCGCGTCGGTCATCGCGGCGGCAGCGACTGGTGCCGCGATGTCGCCCTGCGTCGCGGCAGGCGCTGCGCCCGGGACGGCTGACGCTGCGGCCGGACGCCAGAAATTGTCGGCGGCTGCCGGAGTGGCCTTGGGCTGGGGCGCCGGTTGGACCGACACACTTGCCGGCGGCGTCGTCGATGGCGGCTGGACGGTTGCCGTTGTTCGGGTCACGGCAGCGTCGCGCGCGGGAGTCGAGCTGATGGCGACATCGGCGGCCGCGCGACGACGCACGATCCCCGTCTCCTCGAGCTCGGCAATCACTTCCTCGATCATCGCGCGATCGATGGCGTGACGTTCTTCCGCGTAGCCGAACACGAGCGCGGCGTCACAGACCACATTGATGACCCGTGGCACGCCGTTGCTGACATCGTGAATCAGCGCGGAGGCATCGGCGGGAAAGCGCAGCGGATCCCCGAGCGCCGCGTGTTCCAGCCTGAAATTGATGTAGGCCGCCGTTTCGGCTGGGGCGAGCGGCAGGAGGTGGTAGCTGACGGCGATCCGCTGTCGAAACTGCTCCAGTTCGGGCGACGCGATGGTATCTCGAAGATTCGGCTGCCCGGCGAGCAGAATCTGCACCAGCTTGGATTTCTCCGTCTCGAGATTGGACAGCAGCCTGACCTCTTCGAGCGCTTGTGGGCTCAAGTTCTGTGCCTCGTCGATCACCAGCAGCGGACGGCGTCCCTGCCTTCGCTGTTCGACCAGGAACAGGCCGAGATCCCGAACGAGCATCGGCTTCGATTTCGAGACGTCGGCGAGACCGAAGTCGAGCGCAATCGCTTCGAGCAGCTCGCGCGGATCGAGCATGGTGTTGACAACCCGTGCGATCACGGTGCGATCGTCGAGCCGCTGCAGCACGCTCTGGAGCAGCGTGGTTTTGCCGGCGCCGATTTCGCCGGTCACGACGATGAAGCCGGCGCGGCTCTCGATCCCGTAGCGAATCGAATCCAGCGCTTCGCGATGGACGCTGCTGAGATACAGATATTCGGGATCCGGGCTCAGTGCGAATGGCCGTTCACGGAGGTTATAAAAGCGTTCGTACATTGTTCTCCTCGGACGGACGTGACGCACGGCGGCCGTCGAATCTGGCGCATGCCGCGATCGTCGCGGCAAGTCTGGCTGGATGATGTCGAATCCGGCCGAGCGGTCCCTCACTGGCGAGCGGTGCGCCGAGTGGCTGCACCTGCATGGCTGTCATCGCCGCCAGATCACGCGTCGTCACCGCAATCGGGTGTGATCCGGCCGCCGCGTAGGCAGCGACGAGATGTGGTGGAACCGGCGAG